>CAXTTD010000013.1:0-12300 GCA_964246945.1 uncultured Solirubrobacteraceae bacterium
AGCCCGCAGGTCGCGCCCTCGCGTGCCCCGTGCCCGGCGCGCCCGGGGGCCACCCGGTGCAACGAGACGAGTCCGATCGCGGGCACCGTGAGGGCGATGCCCAGCGCGACCGGCGCCCGGAGCCGGTCGCCGAGCCCGATCCCCACCAATGCGGGAAGCACGACGTTGAGCACCCCGCTGAGCGTTGCGACGACCGACATGGGTCCGGCGGCGAGGCCGCGGTACAGCGCGAGCGTCCCGATCGTGCTGCCGACCCCGCTGAGCGCTCCCCAGGCGAGCGCCGCCTCGCTCGGCCCCGAGCCCGGGAGCACCACCACCAGCGCCGCGGCGACCACCGTGCCGATCGCCTGGGTGCCCACGGCGACGGTCGCCGCGTCGAGGCGAGCGCTCGCCAGGCCACCGATGAAGTCCGAGCTGCCGTAGGCGATCGCCGACAGCAGCGCGAGCGCGACCGCCATCGGCTCAGCGACCGTGGATGCGCGCCACTGCCGCGTCGAGCGGGCAGTCGGCCCCGCAGGCGTCCCAGTCGCACAGCCGGCACGCGACGTCGGCGGCGTCGCGGCTGCGCGGACCCGCCGCGAGGGCCCGGCGCACGAGGCGCACGAGCTGGCCGCGCTCCTGCACCGTCAACGGTGCTAGCAGCCCGTCGATGGCCGCCGCACGGGCCCGTGTTCCGCGGGCGACGCGCGCCTCGCCCGCACGGGTCACGTAGAGCGCGACCTCGCGCCGGCCGGGCAGGCGCTCGCGCTGCACGAGCGACAGCGTCGACAGACGGTCCACCAGGCGCACGGCGCCTGACTGGGTGAGGTCGATCTCGCCGTGCAGCCAATCGACCGCGCAGCCGGGACGATTGCGGATGAGCACGAGTGCCGCCAGCTCGCGCGGGGAGAGCTCGGCGTCGGCCTCGATGGCCCGAGCGGTCGCGTCGGAGGCGAGCAGCGTCCACGCCGATAACGCGTTGAGATCTCTTTCATGCATGACTCATTCATATCACGTGTGTCGCGGCGTCGCACCGGCACGCGACCGGCGACGCCGGTCCGCACCCGCTCGTCGGGCACCGGAAGGTAAGCTCGCCCGATGCCGCTGCTGGTCATCGTCCGTCACGGACAGGCCTCGTTCGGGTCAGAGGACTACGACGTGCTCTCCCCCGTCGGGCGCCAGCAGGCTCAGGTGACGGCGGCCGCGCTGTCCGCGGCAGGCCTTGACGCCGCCCGCATCATCACCGGCTCGTTGCGCCGCCAGCGCGACACCGCGGAGGCGATCGCCGACGCCTGCGGGCTCGCGCCGACCGTCGACGAGCGCTGGAACGAGTACGAGGCCGATCTGGTGCTCGCCGCCCACTCCGACACCCCCCAGCGGCGGCCCCACCCCGCCGCCCCGGCCGCGCCGCCGCCCGCGCCCGGGGAGCCCCCGGGGGGGCGCGCGCGCGCGCGCGCGGCGTGGGTGCGGGCCGGGACGGACTCCCCCACCGCCGAGACGTGGCCGGGGTTCAACGCGCGCGTCACCGAGGCGCTCCAGGCGGCGGGCTCCGTCGGGGCGGGCACGACCGTGGTGGTGAGCTCGGGCGGGGTGATCGGCGCGCTCGCCGTGACGCTGATCGGCGTCGATCCCGTCTCCTTCCCGCGCCTGAACCGGGTGACGATCAACTGCGGGGTGACCCGGGTGATCCTCGGCTCCTCGGGCACGACGCTCGTCTCCTTCAACGAGCAGGGCCACCTGAGCGGCGGGATGCTCACCTACCGCTGATCCGGGCGGGCGACGAGGCGGGCGTGGAGCTCGCCGAGGGTCGCCGTCGGGTCCTCGCAGAGCCCGGTGTGGACCGGTGAGGACTCGACGATCGTGCTCGCGGGGGCGGCGAGCCAGCCGAAGCGCTCGGAGGCGGGCAGCGCGGCGATCGGCCCGGCATCCGGGGCGCCCTCGACGACCTTCACGAGCGACGTGAGGTGCTCGACAAGCGCAGCCCGGTCGACCGACGGGGCGAGCACGGCGAGCCGCGCCTGGTCGACGTCGATCGCCGCGCCGAGGAACCCGCGCTGTCGGCAGAAGACGACCACGCCGACGTTGAGCCGCTCCCCACGCTCAACGCTCGGCACCACGCGCAGGATGAGGTAGCTGAACGGACTACGCACGGGCGAGCCGGGCACGTTCGGCCTCCTCGGCAAAGCCGCCCCACGAGAGACGCTCGGTGAGATACACGACGTAGGCCGCCGGCGGGTCGCCGCCGTCGAACCACTCGCCGGGCACGAGCGCGACGGCGTCGGCGATCGCGTCGCCGTCGACCCGCGCGCGCAGCCGCTCGCCGGCGGCGGGGATCGGTCCCGCCCGCTCCAGCAGCACGTGCTCGGCGCCGAGCCCGAACGGCCGGCGGGCGAGCCCCGGCGGGTCGGCGGCGAGCCCGCCGTGCTGCAGGTAGAGCGCCGCGCCGTGGTCGATCAGCCACAGCCGGTCGTGCCAGCGCAGCAGGTTCGGGTTGCGTGCGGTGCGGTCGACGTTCGTGGTGAGCGCGTCAAGCCACACGACCTCGGCGGCGAGCGCGGGCGCCGGCTGCCAGACGCCGGCGCTCGCGTAGGGCAGCGCCCCCGGCAGGAAGTCGACCCCCAGGTTCTCGCCGGCGCTTGCGGCGAGCAGCTCCTGGATCTCGGGATCGGGCTCGGCGGCCCCGAGGCGCGCGTCGACCGCGACCGTGACGAGCTCGGGCACCGGCAGGCCGGCGCGTCGGATGAGCTCGCCGACGATCACCTCGGCCACGAGCGCCCGTCGCCCCTGGCCGGCGCCGCGGAACTTCGTCACGTAGAGGCCGTCATCGCTGGCCTCGACGAGGCCCGGCAGCGAGCCACCCTCGCGCAGCGCGGTGACGTAGCGGGTCGCCTCCACGGCGCGCAGAGCCATACCCGCGCCTTTCTAGCATCGAGGGCATGCTCCTCTCCGTGCTCGATCAGTCACCGATCCCCGAGGGCACCACCGGCTCGCAGGCGCTGCGCAACACGATCAATCTCGCGCAGGCCGCCGACCGCCTCGGCTACCACCGCTACTGGGTCTCCGAGCACCACGGCGGACCGATGCTCGCCGGTCCGAGCCCTGAGGCGCTGATCGGCCCGATCGCGTCGGCGACGGGGGCGTTGCGCGTCGGTTCCGGCGGCGTGATGCTGCCCCACTACAGCCCGCTCAAGGTCGCCGAGTCCTTCTCGCTGCTCGCCGGACTGTTCCCCGACCGGATCGACCTCGCGCTCGGCCGCGCTCCCGGCAGCGACCAGCTCACCATGTTCGCCCTGCAGCGCGACCGCCGCCAGCAGGCGCCCGACGACTTCCCCCAGCAGCTCGCCGAGCTGCTCGCCTACTTCGAGGACGACCTGCCCGAGGACCATCCCTTTCGTCACCTCGCGCGGACGCTGCCCGGCCGCCCCGAGCTCCCGGTGCCGTGGCTGCTCGGCTCCTCCCCGCAGAGCGGCGAGTGGGCCGCCGAGCTCGGGCTGCGCTACGCCTTCGCGGACTTCATCAACGGCCAGGGAGCGACGATCGCCCACCGCTACCAGTCCGAGTTCCAGGCGGTGCGCGACCTGCAGGCGCCCTACACCGCGGTCGGCGTGTGGGTGCTGTGCGCGCCGAGCGACGAGGAGGCGCAGTTCCTGGCCACCTCGACCCGGATGGCGTTCACCAAGCTGCGCCAGGGCGAGCTCATCCCCGTGCCCTCCCCGGAGACGGCGAGCGAGTGGCTTCAGCACGAGGGACGGATCCATGCGCCGTCGGGCCGGGGTGGCCGGCGCACCGTGGTCGGCACCCCCGAGACGGTGCGGGCGGGACTCGAGGAGGTCGCCGCCGAGTACCGCGCCGACGAGATCATCGTGGTGACGATCACCCACGATCACGCCGCCCGCGTGCGCTCCTACGAGCTGCTCGCCGACGCGATGGGCCTCGTGTCCCCGCTGGCGGTCGCGGCGGCCGAGCCGTCCGTCGCCGTGGCGTAGCGCAGGCCCGCGGGGCGGGCACCCCGTGCACGATGTCGGTCGTCTCCCTCGCGAAGGCGCATCCGGAAGGTGCATCTCCGGACGCTGAACCTCCCGGATTTGGGGTGCACACGCCCGCAGAGGCCGCGGCTCTGTTGCTGTGCGCTCGATTCGTGCGTCCGTCGCATCCCGTGTGAGCCACACCGGTCTCAGGCTCGTCGCCCTGCCCGACGACGAGCTGATGGTGCTCGCCCGGGCCGGCGACGCGCGCGCCTTCGAGACTATGGTCGATCGCCACGCCGACGCCGCATTCTCGCTCGCCTACCGGATGTGCGGAGCGCGCGCGACCGCCGAGGACATCGTGACGGATACCTTCCTGTCCCTGTGGCGGACGGGAGCACGGTATGACGCGACCCGCGGCGGCACGCGTGCCTGGGTGTTGGGGAGCGTGCGCCGCCGCGCGATCGCACGGTTCCGTGCGGACGCGCTCCACGCCGGCCGCAAGGCCAACGCCGACGGGGCCGTGCGGCGCCTGCCCGCCGGCGGGGACGCCAGAGGTTGAGCGAACCGCGGACAACGCGGTGGATCTTATGGACGGATCCGATGTACGATGGCCCGCCTCATGTCCCGCTGGGTCTATGACTTCGCCGACGGCTCGAAGGACATGCGGGAGCTGCTCGGCGGCAAGGGCGCGGGCGTGGCCGAGATGACCCGGGTGCTCGGGGCCGAGCGGGTGCCGTCGGGGTTCACGATCACCACTGAGGCGTGCGTGGAGTACATGAACGCCGATCAGACCGAGCCCGAGGGCATGGCCGATCAGGTCGCGGAGGCGCTGGCGCGCCTCGAGGAGCACACCGGAAAGTCGCTCGGCGATCGCGACGATCCGCTGCTCGTGTCGGTCCGCTCGGGCGCACGGGAGTCGATGCCAGGGATGCTCGACACGGTGCTCAACCTGGGCCTCAACGACGAGTCGGTGAAGGGCCTCGCCGATACGACCGAGAACCCGCGCTTCGCGTGGGACTCCTACCGGCGCTTCGTGCAGATGTTCGGCAACGTGTCACGGGGGATCCCCGGCGAGACGTTCGAGGACGCGATCGCGGAGGCCAAGCGAGCGCGGTCGGTGCGCGAGGACACCGACCTCGACGTCGATGCACTGCGCGAGCTCACCGCCACCTTCCAGGGGATCTATCGCGAGGCGACCGGGGAGGATTTTCCGCAGGACCCCCTCGAGCAGCTGCGCCTGGCGATCCGGGCGGTGTTCGACTCGTGGGTCGGCCAGCGGGCGATCGACTACCGGCGCCAGAACCGGATCCCCGACGACTGGGGCACCGCGGTCAACGTCCAGCAGATGGTGTTCGGCAACAAGGGTGACACCTCGGGCTCCGGAGTCGCGTTCAGCCGCGACGAGGTGACCGGAGCGCCGCAGCCGAGCGGTGACTTCCTGCCCAACGCCCAGGGCGAGGACGTCGTCTCCGGGGCGCGCACCCCGCGGGACATCGCCGAGATGAGCGAGTGGATGCCCGACGTCCACGCGCAGCTGATGGAGATCCTGCGCGCCCTGGAGGCCCACTACGGCGACATGCAGGACACCGAGTTCACCGTCGAGGAGGGGCAGCTCTACATGCTGCAGACGCGCAATGCCAAGCGGCCGGCTCAGGCCGCGGTGCGCTTCGCCGTCGACGCGGTGGCCGAGAACCTGCTCACCCGTGACCAGGCGCTGATGACGATCGACCCCGGCTCGCTCGACGCGCTGCTGCACCCGACCTTCGACCCCACGGCGGAGTTCGAGGTGCTCGCCACCGGGGTTGCCGCCTCGCCGGGCGCCGCCAAGGGCGCGATCGTGTTCACCGCCGAGGCGGCGGTGAGCGCCGCCGACGAGGGCCGCGACGTGATCCTGGTGCGCCCGTTCACCGACGCCGAGGACGTCGCCGGCTTCCACGCCGCCAAGGGGATCCTCACCTCCGAGGGCGGCAAGGCCTCCCACGCTGCGCTGGTCGCCCGCGGCATGGGCCGCCCGGCGGTGGTCGGCGCCCAGGCGCTCGCGATCGACCTCGGCGCGCAGACGGTGAGCGTGAACGGGACGACGCTCGCGGCGGGCGACGCGATCGCCATCGACGGCACCACCGGCCGGGTCACCGTGGAGGACGTGCCGCTCGTCGAGGCCCGCGTGGACGAGAACTTCCAGACGGTGCTCGGCTGGGCGGACGAGATCCGCCGCATGGGCGTGCGCACCAACGCCGACACCCCCGAGGACGCGACGCGCGCCCGCGAGCTCGGCGCCCAGGGGATCGGGCTGTGCCGCACCGAGCACATGTTCATGGCCGCTGACCGCCAGCCGAAGATGCGGGCGATGATCATGGCCAACACCGTCGAGGCCCGCCGGGACGCGCTCGCCGAGCTGCTGCCGTTGCAGCAGGCCGACTTCGAGGGGATCTTCGCCGCGATGGCCGGGCTGCCGGTGACGGTGCGGCTGCTCGACCCGCCGCTGCACGAGTTCCTGCCCAACGGCGAGGACCTCTCCGCGCAGGTCGAGCGGGCGCGGATCGAGTGCACCGACGACCTCGACGACCTCGAGCGGATGCTCGACCGCGTCCACGAGATCGCCGAGGAGAACCCGATGCTCGGCACCCGCGGCTGCCGGCTGGGGATCATGTACCCCGAGATCTACGAGATGCAGGTGCACGCGCTGATGCGCGCCGCCAAGGCCGCGGAGGAGCCACCCCACCTGGAGATCATGATCCCACTCGTCGACTACGAGCAGGAGATCGAGATCATGCGCGCGCTCGTCGAGGGCGTCGGGGAGGCGGAGGGCCTCACCGCGGGCGAGGACTACACGGTGGGCACGATGATCGAGCTGCCGCGGGCGTGCTTCGTCGCCGACCGCATCGCCCGCTACGCCGACTTTTTCTCGTTCGGCACCAACGATCTCACCCAGACCGCGCTCGGCTTCTCCCGCGACGATGTCGAGTCGAAGTTCGTGCCCGCATACCTGAAGCGCAAGATCATCGACCGCTCCCCGTTCGAGACGATCGACAAGCCGGGCGTCGGCTGGCTGGTGCGGCTCGGGGCGTGGGTCGGCCGCGAGGCCTCACCGGGGCTGAAGCTCGGGATCTGCGGGGAGCACGGCGGTGACCCCGAGTCGGTCGAGTTCTTCCACCGCGCCGGTCTCGACTACGTCTCCTGCTCGCCCTACCGGGTGCCGATCGCCCGGATCGCGGCCGCCCAGGCGAACGTCGTCTACCCGATTGGGCGCTGGGACTGAGCCGGGGATCCGACTCCTTCCCCGAAAGCGCTCCGCTGCGGGCGATACGTCGCTGAACGACGGGGCGTTCGCGATCGGGGAATGAGCCAGACCCCAACTCAGTCGGCCTCGCAACCGGCGCAGGCTCCCGAGGAGCCGAGTGGTGGCCCACGCGCCGCCGAACCGCCGGTCGTGCGGTCAGGCGGCGACCACCTCGCCCAGCGACTCCTCGGTGACGCGCGCGTTGCGGTCGTAGAGCAGTCCCGTGATCACCGAGCCCGCGAGGAAGATGCCCGCCGAGACCCAGAAGGCGACCGTGTAGCCGTGGATCGAGGCGTGGTCGGTAAGCACTGCCCGGCTCGCCGCGCCCCGGGCGCTCGACGCGCGTGAGGTGAGGAACGAGGTGGTGGCGCTGGCCGCGATCGTCGACAGCAGGGCCGTGCCGAGCGCGCCGCCGACCTGCTGGCAGGCATTGACCAGCGCTGAGGCGACGCCCGCGTCGTGCGGCTCGACGCCGAGCGTCGCGGCGTTGAATCCGGTGGCGAAGATGAGCCCGAGACCGACGCCCATGACCAGCTCACCGACCAGGATCGGCCACAGGAACGAGGTCGACGGCCCGATGCGGGTGAAGATCGCCATCCCGCCCGCGGCGAGCAGCATGCCAAAGGACACGAGCAGTCGCGGGCTGACTCGCATCAACAGCACCGTCGAGACGGTCACCGCCGTGATCATGATCGCGCCCGTCAGCGGCAGGAAGGCCAGACCGGTCGTGATCGGCGAGTAGCCACGGTTCTGCTGCAGGTAGTAGGTGAGGAACAGGAAGACGCCGAACATCGCCGCTGCCGACAGCAGCATCGCCAGGAACGAGGCGCCGCGGTTGCGGTTGGCAGGGACGCGCAGCGGCAGCAGCGGGTCGGCGACGCGCAGCTCGGCGAGGGCGAAGGCCACGAGCAGCACGACGCCGACCGCCAGCGCGACGAGCGTGATCGTCGCCGTCCAGCCGTCGGCCTGGGCGCGGTTGAAGCCGAATACGACGGCGAACAGACCGAGTGAGACGAGCAGCGTGCCGGGCAGGTCGATGCGCGGCCGGTCCTCCTGGGCGACGTTGTGCAGCAGCGACAGGGCGCCGACGAGGGCGAGCGCCGCGAACACGGAGTTGACGTACATCGAGAAGCGCCAGTTGAGCGTCTGGGTGAGCACGCCGCCGAGCAGCAGCCCGATCGAGGCGCCGCTGCCGGCGATCGCGCTGTAGATCCCGAACGCCTTGTTGCGCTCACTGGTCTCGGTGAAGGTCGTGGTCAGCAGCGACAGTGCGGCCGGCGCGAGCAGGGCGCCGAACGCGCCCTGAGTGGCGCGGGCGACCGCGAACATGATGAACGACTGCGACGCCCCACCCACGGCGGAGGCCAATGCGAAGCCGAGCAGGCCGCCGACGAACGTCCACTTGCGACCGAACAGGTCCGAGAGCTTGCCGCCGAGCAGCAGCAGCGAGCCGAACGCGAGCGAGTAGGCGGTGATGATCCACTGCCGATCGGTGTTGGAGAAGTCCAGCGCCTTCTGTGCGGAGGGCAGCGCGATATTCACGATCGTCGAGTCGAGCACGACCATGAGCTGCGCGATCCCGAGGACGGCGAGGATCGCCCAGCGCCTCTCGTGATGGGGGTTATCGGACATTGGTGCCTCCGGGAGAAGGGGGAACTGGATAGCGCGCATCCACTTGAGGTCCGCTCAACCTAGCACCGAAACGGATTCCGTCAATCCAGTTTTACGCTACGGTCACAAGCCGTGGCCACCGACACCCCTCAGAAGCCCCTGCGCCGGGACGCCGCCCGCAACCGGGCACGGATCCTCGCCGCGGCCGGCGAGCTGTTCTCCGAGCGCGGCCTCGGGGTGACGCTCAACGACGTCGCCCACCACGCCGGCGTCGGCGTGGGGACCGTCTACCGCCACTTCCCCGACAAGACCGAGCTCATCGAGACGCTGTTCCAGGAGCGTGTCGAGGAGATGGTGGCGCTCGGCGAGGCGGCGCTCGCCGACCCGGACCCGTGGCACGGGCTCGTCACCTCGATGCACCGGGTGCTCGAGCTCGAGGCCTCCGACCGGGGGCTGCACGAACTGGTGAGCGATGTCCCGGAGGGCGTGCGACGGGTCACCCATGTCCGGACGCGGATGCTGCCGATCGGCACCGAGCTCATCCGTCGCGCCCAGGCCGCGGGCGCGGTGCGCGCCGATGTCGATTCCACCGACCTGGCGATCGCTCAGCTGATGCTCGGCGCGGTGCTCGACGCGTCGCTCGGCGTCGCTCCGGAGCTGTGGCGGCGCACCCTCGATCTCGTGCTGCGCGGTTTCGCGACCCACCCCGAGGCGCTCGGGCCGCTCAGCGACCGGCCGCTTGACCCCAAGCAGCTCGACATGGTGATGTCCCGGCAGGCGGCGCGGCGGCCGCAGCCCAGACGGACTCAGGGACCGTCGAGCTCGGCCTCGAGCGCCGCCAGCACCCGCTCGTAGATCCCGCCGAGCGCCCGGGGCGCGAACAGCCCCTCGAAGATTCCGCCGATCCCCCCGGCGCCTTCCCAGGAGGACTCCAGCGTGACCACGCTGCCGCCCGGCGCGGGCTCGACCGCCCACGTGGAGACGAAGGTGGAGCCCTGGTCCTGCTCCTCGAGGCGACCCACCCGCTCACTCACATGCATGCGGTAATCGCGCTCCCGACGCCCGCTGGTGAAGTGGTAGGCGTATACGGTGCCCTCGCCGCGGCCGCCCTGCTCGACCCGGTAGGCAGTCCAGTTGGAGGTCAGGATTCGCGGACGGCTCTCGCGGTAGTCACGCAGGAAATCGAGCACCCGGTCTGGTGGAGCGGTGAGCTGGCGCGAGGCCTTGGCGATGACTCGTGACACGCCGTGAGTCTCTCAGCGGCGTCGGACGTCACCCCCGGCGAGGACCCGGTAGGTTCTCGACCAATGCTCGCCGCCTACGCCTCCGCCCTCTCCCGTGAGGACCCGCTGAGCGGGCTCGTGGTCGGCGAGCGGCCACCGCCCGAGCCTCGCGAAGGCTGGAGCACGGTCACCGTGCGGGCGGCCGCGCTCAACCACCACGACCTGTGGTCGCTGCGTGGCGTTGGCCTCGGCGAGGACGCGCTGCCGATGATCCTCGGCTGCGACGCCGCCGGCACCGACGAGTCGGGCCACGAGGTCGTCGTGCACTCGGTGATCGCGAGCGATCGCTGGCGCGGCGACGAGACGCTCGACCCGCGCCGCTCGCTGCTCTCCGAGCGCCATCCGGGCACGCTCGCTGAAGCGGTCGCGGTCCCCACGCGCAACCTCGTCCCCAAGCCGCCCGAACTCTCCTTCGCCGAGGCCGCCTGCCTGCCCACCGCGTGGCTCACCGCCTACCGGATGCTGTTCGTGCGCGGGGAGGTCATCCCCGGGGAGACCGTGCTTGTGCAGGGCGCCGGCGGTGGGGTGGCCACCGGATTGATCGCCCTCGGCGCCGCCGCGGGCGCGCGCGTGTGGGTGACCAGCCGCGACGCGGGCAAGCGCGAATCGGCGCTCGCCCTCGGCGCCGACCAGGCGTTCGAGTCCGGCGCGCGGCTGCCCGAGCGCGTCGCCGCCGTGATGGAGACCGTGGGCGAGGCGACCTGGGCGCACTCGGTGCGCTCGCTGCGCCCCGGCGGGCGGATCGTCATCTCGGGCGCCACCTCCGGCGACGCGCCCCCGGCCGAGCTCACCCGCATCTTCTTCCTGCAGCAGTCGGTGATCGGCTCCACAATGGGCACCCGCGACGAGCTCGAGCGACTGATCCGCTTCTGCCTCACCCGCGACATCCGCCCGCCGGTCCATTCCACGCTCTCGCTCGCCGACGCGCGTGAGGGCTTCGCGCAACTGCTCGCCGGCGATGTGGTGGGCAAGATCGTCCTCACCCCCGACTGACCCGGCCGACGCCGGCACGCCGGCACGCTGGCCGCAGCTTCAGAACTCGATGAGCACCCGCCCGCGCAGGCCGCCGGCGTCCATCCGCGCCTGCGCCTCGCCGGCCCGTTCGGGCGGGTAGGCGTCGAGCGGACGCAGGGCGATCCGCCCGTCCCCGGCGAGCGCGGCCAGCTGCTCGAGCCACTCGGTGCGCTCGAGCACGGTGAACACGAACACCTTGTGGACGTCGATGGAACGCTCGGACGGGCCGTCCCAGCCGCGCACCACGGCGAGACCGCCGCCGTCGCGGATCGCGGGCAGGGCCTTGCCGTTGAGCAGCGCCGTGTCGAACACCGCGTCGACCCCGTCGGGGGCGACGGCGCGGACCGCGGCGCCGAAGTCCGCTGAGCGCTCGATCACCACGTCGGCACCGAAACCACGCACGAGCTCGGACTCGGCGAGTTGCGAATCGGCGATCACCTCGAGGCCCTGCTCCTGGGCCAGCGCGATCACGTAGGAGCCAAGCACGCCGGCCCCGCCACTCACCGCGAGCGTCTGTCCGGCCGCGAGCGCCAGCATCTCGAGCCCGAGCATCGCGGTGAGTCCGTTCATGGGGAGCGTCGCCGCGGCGGCAGGCGTCGCGTGCGCGGGCAGCGGCACCGCCGAGCCCTCGGGCACGATGAGCCGCTCCTGCTGGGCGCCCCCGTCGGCGCGTCGCGGTGCGCAGGCGGCCATCACCTCGTCACCGACCCGTAGGCGCGTGACCCCCTCGCCGACGAGCTCGACGGTGCCGGCGGCGTCCATCCCCGGCGTCCACGGGGGGTCGTGGTCGGGGTCGCCGCTCTGGCGCAGGCCGATGTCGGTGGGGTTGACGGCGGCGTAGCGGACGCGGATGCGGATCTCGCCCGCGGCCGGCTCGCGGTCGGGGCGCTCGATGACCTTGAGAACCTCAGGTCCCCCGGTGTGCTGGATTCCCACGGCTCGTGACATGACCAACTGCCTACCCCGGCCGGCGGGCGGGGAAAATCAGGCCGGCCAGCCGGCGAGCACCGCCGAGGCGTGGACCTCGCCGGTGAGCGGGTCGCACAGCCAGCGCATCGGTCCGGCGGCGAGCAGCCGCTTCTCCCCCGCCTGGGCGGGCGTGCGGTACTCGAGCTCGAGGTCGATGCCGGCCGGCTCGCGGGCGTGCTCGCCGCCGCCGGCGGCG
>CAXTTD010000013.1:12310-13232 GCA_964246945.1 uncultured Solirubrobacteraceae bacterium
CCACGACGGCGAGCAGCGCGTCGTCGAACGGGGGTAAGTAGGCGGCGTTGTTCACGTGGGCGGCGATGTCCATCTCCGAGCTACGGAACCTCCAGCTGCCGACCAGCGCGTCGGGCGGCGGGATCGGGTGGCGCAGCCGCGCCTTCACCGCCCGGGTCCTCGGTCCGGTCCACATCTCGATCTCCGACTGGTGCACCGGCGAGGGGAGCAGCCGCGTGGGGTCGATGTGGACCCAGATGCACGACACCGCCACGTCGGGCTCGGCGCCCGCCGGCGCGTCGGTGGCGACCAGGTCGGTGCGCCGCTCGGCCCACATCCGCCCCAGACCGGTGACGTAGGTGGTGAGGCGGCAGCCCTCGTCGATGCGCGGGAAGCGCGCGACCCGGATCCGGGTGCGGCGCACGAGCCACAGGGTGAGCCCGCGCAGACCCGAGTCCTCGACGTCGGCCCAGGCGACGTCCTGTACCCAGCGGGCGATCGAGTCGATCCGCAGCCGGCCGGAGGGCGCCACCTCGGCGACGCCGGCGCGACGCTCGTGGGAGAAGTGGCGCACGTCATCGGGGCGCGGGACGAGCGGCTGAAGCTCGAACCCGGGCACCGCGCTCATGGGAGCGGTGGCGCACCCGCGCTGGCCGCCGGAGCCGCCGCGGGGGGGCCCCCCCCCCCGGGCGGCCGCGGCGCCCCGGGCCGCCCCGGCGCCCCCGGCGCCCCCCGCCCGCCGGGGCCTCAACCGCCGCGTCCACCTTGGGCGCCGCCGACGACGAGCAGGCTTGTGCGCCCAAGGCGCCGAACGGCCTCGGCGAGGCTCTCCGTCAGTGCGGCGCAGTTGACCGGCACGAAGGCGCCTTGCCGCCCGCTCGCGACGTGGGCGTGGCGGGCAAGCTGTTCCTTGCCGGTGCCGGTCTCGCCGCGCAGCAGGATC
>CAXTTD010000013.1:13242-20891 GCA_964246945.1 uncultured Solirubrobacteraceae bacterium
GCGCCCCCGGCGGGTGGAGCGACGGCGCCGCCCGCGGAGCGGCCGGCGCCCAGGCGCTCGGGCTCGCCGCCCGCCTCGGCTCGGAGCTCGGAGTGCCGGTACTGCTCTACGGCGCGCGCGCGCGGGGGCGCACCCGCGCGGGCCGCCGGAGCCGCCGGGGGCGCCCGAGACGCCCGGGACGCCCGAGCGTCCTCGATCGCCCGCCACACACGCTCGCCGCTCGCCGGCATCGCGAGCTCACGCACCCCGAGATGGGAGAGCGCGTCGATCACCGCGTTCAGCGCGGCGGGCGTGGAGCCGATCGTCCCCGACTCGCCGATGCCCTTGGCCCCGAGCGGATTGACCGGGGTCGGAGTCTCGATGCGGACGGTCTCGAACTGGGGGAACTCCATCGCGCTCGGGATGCAGTAGGTGACGAAGTTGGCGTTCTGCGGGTTGCCGTCCTCGTCGAAGGCGATCTCCTCGAACAGCGCCTGGGCCAGGCCGGCGGCGACGCCGCCATGGATCTGGCCGTCGGCGATCATGGGGTTGATGATGGTGCCGGCGTCGTCGACCGCGATCACCCGCTGCAGCGCGACCGATCCGGTCTCGGTGTCGACCTCGACGACGACCACGTGGGCGCCGAACGGGAATGTCGGCTGGGCAGCCTGGAAGTCGGTCTCGACGCTCAGCTCGCCGAGCCGCCCGGCGGCCGAGAGCCCCGTGGCGAGGTCCGCCCACGACAGCGCCGGGCTCGGTGCGCCGGCGACGTGGAACGTGCCCGCCCCGAGCTCGAGCACCATGTCGCGCGGATCGGCCTCGAGCTGCTCGGCGGCGAGCTCCTTCGCCTTGTCCACGAGCTCGACGGCCGCCTGGCGGGCGGCGGCGCCGCCGATCTGGGTCGACTTCGAGCCGTAGGTGCCGGTGCCGCGGGCGACCCGGTCGGTATCGCCCTTGAGCACCGTGATCCGCTCCACCGGGATGCCGAGCTCGGCGGAGGCGATCTGGGCGAACGTCGTCTCGTGGCCCTGGCCATGGGAGAAGGAGCCGGTGCGCAGCGTCGCCGAGCCGTCGTCGTGGACCTCCACGGCGCCGAACTCGGCCTCTCCAATTCCGTTGGTGATCTCGACGTAGGTCGACATCCCGATCCCGAGCAGGCGGGTCTCCCCCGCGTCGCGACGGCGCGTCTGCTCGGCGCGCAGCTCCGCGTAGCCCGCGGTCGCGAGCGCCGTGTCGAGGGCCCGGCGGTAGTCGCCGACGTCGTAGGTCGCCCCCACCGCGGTCGTGTACGGGAACTCCTCGACGCCGATGAAGTTCGCCCGGCGGACCTCGGCGGGGTCGAGGCCGGCCTCGAGCGCGAACACGTCGACGGCCCGCTCAAGCACCTGGGTGGCCTCCGGACGTCCGGCCCCCCGCAGCGCCGCGGTCGGCGTCGCGGTGGTGACCACCGAGCGGAAGCGCACCTCGATCCGCGGGATCCGGTACACCCCCGAGCCCATCAGTCGGGTGAGCGTGGGCAGGATCGCCCCGATCCCCGGATACGCCCCGGAGTCCTGCAGCAGGTCGAGGTAGAGCGCCTTCAGCGTGCCGTCGGCGTTGCCACCGAGGCGGAAGCGCATTCGCTGCCCGCGGCCGTGCCCCATCGCCACCATGTGCTCCGACCGGGTCTCGGTCCAACGCACCGGTCGGCCGGTGCGCCGCGCGAGCCACGCCACGAGCACGTCCTCGACGCCGAGCCCCTTACCGCCGAAACCGCCGCCGACGTCGGGGGCGATCACCCGCACGGCGTCCTCCGCGACGCCGAGGCTGGTGGCCAGGCGCGCCTTGTCCTGATGGGGGGTCTGGGTGGAGAGCCAGATCGTGAGGCGCCCGTCCTCCCACCGCGCCGCCGTCGCCCGCGGCTCGATCGGGGCCACGTGCACGCGCTGGCTCTCGAGCTCGCCCTCGACGACGAGCCCGCAGCCGTCGAACAGGTCCGCGCTCGGCGCCGGCGGTCCGTCGGCCATCGCGACGTTGGTGCCGATCTCCTCGAACAGCAGCACCTCGTCCTTCACCGCCTCGCGCGGGTCGGTGACCACGGGCAGGAAGTCCAGGTCGGCCCACACCTGCTCGGCCGCGTCGACGGCGGCGGGGCCGGTCGGGGCGAGCACGGCGGCGAGGATCTCCCCGACGAACCGCGCCCGGCCCCGGGCCATGAACGGCCGGGCGAAGCGCTCGTCGAACCCCGGGAAGTCGAACGTCCCGAGATCGAGATCGTCAGCGGTGACGACCTGCACGTCGTCGCGGTCGGCGAGTACCGAGGCGTCGATCGATCCGATCCTCGCGTGCGCGATCTCGGAGCGGACGAACTGCACGTGCAGCGCGTCCTCGAGTGCGAGGTCGTCGACGTAGCGGCCCTGGCCAGTGATGAAGCGCGGGTCCTCCCGGCGGCGTACGCGCTGTCCGATCATCGATCCCTCTCCTCGCCATGCGCGGCGTCGAGCACCCACGCGATGAACAATGCCTGCAGCGGTAGCCGCGCCCACAGCGCGTGCCGGCCCCCGGGCACCTGCGGGAAGCGCTCGGGGTGCAGCGCCATCTCGAGGTTCGCCGGGAAGATCGCGATCAATGACGCCGCCGCCCCCCAGCCGGCCGGACGCCGGGTGCCGGGCACGGCCAGGCCGGCGCCGCCGGCGATCTCGGCCACGCCGCTCAGGGCGACCATCGCGTCGGGGGCGGGCACCCACTTCGGCATGATCGCCCGGTAGGGCTCGGGTTTGACGAAGTGAAGGGCGCCCGCGATCACGAAGAACGGGGCGGCGAGTGAGCGGAGCCTCTGCATCAGCGCCACGCTAGCGCGAGACGGCGGGCGCCGGCGGGCGGGGAGCACCCCACCCGCCGCCGCAAGCCAACTCAGTCGGGATCCTCTGCCACCGGCGAAGCGGGGCGCGGTCGCGTGGCGAGCGCCTCGATCTCGCGTAGCGCCGTCATGAGGCGGTCACCCCGACGCCGAGGTCGACATACCGTCACGCTGGCTCCATTCAGGAAGCCGGTTACCGGACGGCGGCCACGGCGGACGCTTCGTCGTCCGCCCCGGGGTCGGCGCTCCACGCCCGAGCCTGCTCCACGAACAGCCGGTGCAGCTCTCGCGCCGCCCGACCTCGAGCGCCGCTGTGCGACCGGCGCAGCACGAGCTCGACGCCCGTCTCGCGATCCTCGGCGATCGGGCGCGCGGTGATGAGCCCGGCGCGCTGCAGCGGGTCCCCGCGAACGCTGAAGGACGGCAGCAACGTGACCCCGAGGCCCTCGGCGACCATCAGCTTGCCCATCTCCGCGCCGTCGGCCGAGTAGGCCACCCGCGGCTCGCGGTCGCCGAGCAGGCGGTGGAGGTACCGGTGCATGAGGTAGCCCGCGCGCATCACGATCAGCGGCCCGCGCAGCAGCCGAGCGGTGCTCACCGCCTCGGCGCCGGCGAGCAGATCCTCGGGTCGCAGGCACACCACCGGCTCGCCGCTCAGCAGCGTCGTGGAGTCGAGCTCGGGGGGCGCGTCGTCGCCGGCGATGCCGGTGAGCAGGCCAAGGTCGAAGAAGCCCTCGCGCAGGCCGCGGTGGATCTCCTGCTCCTGGGCGCCGACCACCTCGACCTGGGTGCCGGGCTGCAGCGCCCGGAAGGCGGCGATCGCCGGCAGGAGCACGGGAGAGGTGCCGGCGTTGACGGTGGCCACGCGCACCATGCGACCGGCGTGGTGATGGACGTCGGCGGCGCGTCGCAGGCCGTCGACGGCGTCGATCACCCCGGCGATGTGGTCGAGCAGCTCGCGACCGTCGCCGGACAGGCTCGCCCCGGAGCGGCTGCGACGGAAGATGTCGACCCCGAGCTCGCGCTCGAGGTTGCGCACCGTCTCCGAGAGCGCCGGCTGGGAGATGTGGAGCTCCTCCGCGGCCCGGCGAAACGAGCCCAGGCGGGCGACGGCGACGACGTATTCGAGCTGCTCGGTGCGCATGGCAGGTCCCGGGTAACTGTATAAAGCTTCCCTATTGTCTTTGTAGGGAATGTATGTCGCAGCCCCGGCAACCCCTATTTGACCGCGTGCCCCCGGGCGCCCATCCTGGAGAACCATGACTGTCACCCTGCACTGGTTCCTGCCCACCAACGGCGACTCACGCGCCGACCTCAGCCTCGGCAACGCCGTGGGCCGCGCCGGCAGCCGCGTCACCGAAGGCTCGAGCGAACGCGCGCCGGACGTTGGCTATATGGGCCAGATCGCCCGCTCCGCGGAGCAGCTCGGCTTCGACGCCGCGCTGCTGCCGACGAGCAGCTGGTGCGAGGACGGGTGGGTGATGGGCGCCGCGCTCTCCCAGGTGACCGAGCGCTTCCGCTTCCTCGTCGCGTTTCGCCCCGGCCTCACCTCTCCCACGCTCGCCGCCCACCAGGCCGCCACCTTCCAGCGCGTCTCCGGCGGCCGGCTGATCCTCAACGTGGTCACCGGCGGCGACGACTCCGAGCAGCGGCGCTTCGGCGACCACCTCACCAAGGAGCAGCGCTACGCGCGCTGCGGCGAGTTCCTGGCCATCGTGCGCGAGCTGTGGAGCGGTGAGCCGGTCACGTTCCACGGCCGGCACTACGAGATCGAGGACGCGCGGATCACCCCCGCGGCGCGCTGGCCCGACCTCTACTTCGGCGGCTCATCGCCCGCCGCGCTGGAGGTCGCCGCCGCCCAGGCCGACGTCTACCTCACCTGGGGCGAGCCGCCGGCGGCGGTCGCCGAGAAGCTCGCCAAGGTCGGTGAGATCGCTGAGGCCAAGGGGCGCGAGCTGCGCTATGGCATCCGCCTGCACGTCATCTCCCGCGACACCGCGCAGGAGGCGTGGGCGCAGGCCGCCAAGCTGCTCGCGGGGCTCTCCGAGGAGCAGATCGCGCGCTCGCAGAAGATCCAGCGCGCCTCGGGGTCCGAGGGCCAGCGCCGGATGACCGAGCTGCACGGCGGACGCACCGACTCCCTCGAGATCTCCCCCAACCTGTGGGCCGGCGTCGGCCTCGTCCGCGGCGGCGCCGGCACCGCGCTGGTCGGCTCCCACGAGGAGGTCGCCGACCGCATCGCCGAGTACCACGAGCTCGGCATCGACGAGTTCATCCTGTCCGGCTATCCCCACCTCGAGGAGGCCTACCAGGTCGGCGAGGGCGTCATGCCCGTACTGCGCCGGCGCGGCCTGCTCGCCGGTGCCCGTGAGGCTGCCGGGACCGAATCCCGCTCCGGCCTGACTCCTCTGGAGGTCTGACCCCCATGACGACCGGCGTCTCCACCGATCCCCTGCGCTTCGCCTACTGGGTCCCCAACGCTCTCCGGAGGTCTCGTCACCAGCACGCTCGAGCAGCGGACCGACTGGTCCTTCGAGTACGACCGAGATCTCGCTCGGATCGCTCAGCGGGCGGGCTTCGCGTACGCGCTCTCCCAGGTCCGCTACACCGCGAGCTACGGCGCCGAGTACCAGCACGAGTCGACCTCGTTCTCGCTCGCCCGGCTCATGGCCACCGAGGGGCTGAAGCTGATCGCAGCCGTCCACCCCGGCCTGTGGCAGCCCGGGGTGCTCGCCAAGTGGCTGGCCACCGCCGACCACCTCTCGAACGGCCGCGTCGCGTGAACGTCGTCTCGGGCTGGTTCGCCGACGAGTTCCGCCAGCTGGGCGAGCCGTGGCTCGAGCACGACGAGCGCTACCGCCGCTCGGCCGAGTTCATCCAGGTGCTGCTCGAGATCTGGACCGCGGACGAGACGCAGTTCGCCGGTGACTTCTACCGGATCCGCGACTTCTCGCTGAAGCCGAAGCCGCTGTCGTGGCCGGGTCGCCCGCACCCGGAGATCTTCCAGGGTGGCAACTCGACCGCTGCCCGGGGTAACGGAGCCCGCTACGCCGACTGGTACTTCTTCAACGGCAAGGACTTCGACGGGGTGCGGGAGAGGGAGGTCGACGCGGGCCTCGACCCCGACGCGGTGCCGGTCCCGGTCGGCGCAGCCGGATGAGCGGTACGCTCGCGGCGCCCGTGAGCGCCGCCACGATCTCCACCGAGGCGCAGGCGCTCGCCGCCGCCGACGCGTTCACCGAGTCGCTGCGTGATTCGGTGATCGAGCGCGACCGCACCGGGAAGCTGCCCGCGGCCGAGCTCGCCCGCTTCGACGCCTCGGGGCTGCTGGGGATCACCGTGCCCGCGCGGGACGGCGGGCCCGAGCTGCCGTTGGGAACGCGCGCCGAGGTGGTGCGGCGGATCGCCGCCGTTGACCCGGCGGTCGCCCAGGGCCCGCAGGCGCACTACCTGATGGTCGACGTGGTCGCGGTGTGGGGCTCAGATGCGGTCCGCGCGCGGCTGTTCGAGGAGGTGCTCGCGGGCGGTCGCCTGGGCAACGCGCTCGCCGAGCGCGGCGGCGCCCACGCGCAGGACCTCCAGACCCGGGTGACGCGCGCCGGCGAGGGCGCGCCGCGGCTCAACGGCCGCAAGTACTACTGCACCGGCGCGCTCACCGCCCGCGTGCTCGCCGTCTCCGCGCTCGACACCGCCGGCCGGCTGGTGCTCGCCTTCGTGGATCGCGACGCCCCGGGGGTCAGCCTCGACACCGACTGGAACGTGATGGGCCAGCGGGCGACCGTGAGCGGCGGAGCGGCATTCGACGACGTCGCTCTCGACCCGGAGCTGGTGCTCGACTACGCGCACGCCTTCGAGGTCCCCCAGCAGCTCGGCGCCCGCGCCCAGCTCTACCACGCGGCGATCGAGGTTGGGATCGCCGGCGGGGCGCTCCGCGACGCCCGCTGGTTCGTCACCGAGAAGGCGCGCCCGTTCTTCGAGGCCGCCCGAGGCGGCTGGGGCGAGACCGCCGCCGAGGATCCGCACACCGTGCTGCGCTACGGGCGCCTGGCCACCCAGGTGCGGGCCGCCGAGGCGCTGCTCGCCGACGCCGCGCGCGAGCTCGACGGAGTGGGCCGGATCCCGGCCGACGGGGAGGCGGCCGCTCGCGGGTCGATCGCGGTCGCCCAGGCGAAGGCGTTCGGCTCCGAGGTCGCGGTCACGGTCGGCACCGAGCTGTTCTCGATGAGCGGTGCCTCCGCGGCCGATGAGAAGTACGACCTCAGCCGCCACTGGCGCAACGCCCGCACCCATTCGAGCCACGATCCGGTCGACTGGAAGTATCACCACACCGGCGCCTGGCTGCTCTCGGGCGTCCTGCCCCCGAACCATGGCCAGCTGTGAGCGCCGCCGCGCCGACGGTCACCGCCGAGGAGTTGCGCCGCGCGCTCGGGCACTTCGCCACCGGGGTGACCGTGGTGAGCACGCTGTCGCCGACGGGCGAGCCGGTCGGCACCACGGCCTCCGCGGTGAGCGCGCTGTCGCTCGATCCGCCGCTGGTGCTGGTGTGCCTGGACCGCAGCTCCGAGACGCTCACCGCCCTGCGCGCCCACGGGCGCTTCGCGGGTGAACGTGCTCGCCGAGAATCAGCGCCACCTCTCGGACAACTTCGCGCGCCGTGGCGACGGCGCCACCTGGGCCGACGTCGTGCACCGCGCCGCCGACGGTGGGCCGCCGCGGCTCGACGGCGCGCTGGCGGTGATCGACTGCACGCTAGAGCGCCGCGTCGAGGGTGGCGACCACGAGCTCGTCGTCGGCCGCATCGCCGCGCGCGCGCTCGGCGCGCCCACACTGC
>CAXTTD010000014.1:0-4160 GCA_964246945.1 uncultured Solirubrobacteraceae bacterium
CGGCGGGCGGGCGCGGCGCGCGCGCCGGCTGGCGGCCGGGCCGGCAACCGTCGGCAGCGGCATCCGCGCCGGCCGCGCGCTGCCCCGGACCCGCGACCCCCAGCTGCTCGGCACGTTCGCCTGGTGGGGGTTCGACATCGCGGTGCTGTGGGCGAGCTTCCATGCCTTTGGTGGCGCCCCGGACATTCCGGTGCTGGTCACGTGCTACTTCATCGGCCAGCTCGGCAACCTGCTGCCGCTGCCCGGCGGCATCGGCGGCGTCGAAGGGGCGCTCATCGGGTCGTTCTCCGCGTTCGGCGTGCCCGGCTCGCTGGCCGTCGTGTCGGTGCTCGCCTACCGGGCGTTCGCGTTCTGGCTGCCGACCCTGCCGGGGGTGCTCGCGTACCTGCAGCTGCGCCGCACGGTGCGCCGCTGGGAGGTTTCCGCACCCGCGACCGGCTGATCACCGTCGACGCGCGCGGCTATACTTTGTGAAGTGACCGATCAGACCATCGAGAAGGCGATCATCGTGGGCAGCGGCCCCGCGGGCTACACCGCCGCGCTGTACATGGCGCGCGCCAACCTCGACCCGCTGGTGGTCGAGGGCTTCGCCTGGGGCGGGCTGCTGCAGCAGACGACCGACGTCGAGAACTTCCCGGGCTTCCCCGCGGGGATCATGGGCCCGGAGCTCATGACCCAGATGCGCGAGCAGGCCGAGCGCTTCGGGGCTCGTCTGGAGACCGACGACGTCACCGCGCTCGAACTCTCGCCCGACGGCTCCGAGCCGCACAAGGTGTGGCTTGGAGACGAGCTGCACCTCACGCGGGCGGTCGTGCTCGCGATGGGCGCCGAGCACCGCAAGCTCGGGGTCGCCGGCGAGCAGGAGCTGTCCGGTCGCGGGGTCAGCTACTGCGCGACCTGCGACGCCGCGTTCTTCAAGAAGGCGCCGACGATCATCGTCGGTGGCGGCGACTCGGCGATGGAGGAGGCCATGTTCCTGGCCAAGTTTGCCTCGACGGTGGCGATCGTCCACCGCCGTGACGAGTTCCGTGCGTCCAAGATCATGCTGGAGCGCGCTCGCGCGGTGCCGAACATCGACTTCCTCACTCCCTACGCCGTCGAGGAGTTTGTCGCCGAGGGCAACTCCCTGCAGCTCGCGCGGCTGCGCAACACCGTCGACGGCTCCACGCGGGAGCTCGAGATCACCGGGGCGTTCATCGCCGTCGGTCACGACCCCCAGTCCCAGCTCGTCCGCGGCCAGGTCAACCTCGACGATGACGGCTATGTCGTCGCCCAGGGCCGCTCGACGCTCACCAACGTGCCTGGCGTCTTCGCGTCCGGCGACCTCGTCGACCACACCTACCGCCAGGCGATCACGGCGGCCGGCTCGGGATGTCAGGCGGCGCTCGACGCCGAGTGGTACCTGCGTGACACGGCGTTCCCTTTTGACGAGGCCGAGCGCGCCGCCGCCGCGTAGCCCGGTTGTCCCTCAGTAGGGGCAACCCTCAGCGGGGCGCCAGTTATTCGACGGCGCGCGCTGGCGCATGAGCAGCCCGAGGTCGAGCGTCCAGGTCCCGTGGTCGGAGTCGCGGCCGAGCGCGGTCCCCGAGTCGAAGCCGGTGCCGACCTCGCGGAAGTCCGGGCTCAGGATGTTCTCGCAGTGGCCGGTGGAGGCCATCCACGCCTTCACCACGCCGGCCGGCGTGCGGTAACCGTCGGCGATGTTCTCGCCGATCTGCGACCAGTCGAAGCCGACCGATGAGATCCGCGCTCCGAAATCGGTGCCGTGGCTGAACGAACCGTCGCGAACCATCGTGTTGGTCCAGTTCTGGGCCGAGCGGTCAAGGAGACGGCTGAGACGCAGCCGGGGCAGGCCCCGGTCCGTGCGCTGGCGGTTGAGCAGACAGAGGATCGCCCGGTCGGTGTCGCGGATCGGCACCTGGCCGGTCAGGGACTGCGCGTCGCGGCAGCGCTGAGGGCGCTCACGGCGCACGCGTGCGGCGAGCCCACCGGGACCCTGCGGGCGCCAGCGCGTGAGCGTGGAACTCTCGGCACGGGCGAAGCCGATACGCAATGTCGGGCGGCGGGTGGCGCGCCGGGGGTGGTTGACCTGGCGGCGCGGATGCGCGGCGGCGAGCGCAGGCGCGGTGGCCACCGTCAGGGCGGCGGTGAGGCAGGCACTCAAGCACAGGCCGAGAGCACGCAGAGCTCTCGCACGCGTACGCGGCGGCGGGACCGTCTCGTTCATGTTTCCCTGCCTTCTTCGGGGGGGCACGACGCCGCGCCTCGCGCTGTCCAGGGCGCGAGGAGTCGACATCCGGAGGGCAGCGTGAACCTACCCGATGGTCCAGTCGTCATCCCCAAATACTGCGCACTTTGCGCACGTTCCGAGGGCTAAAAGATCCGAAATGTGGGCCCGGGGCGGGTTCAGGCACCGCCGCACGCGAGACGGCTACGGCTCGTCGGGATGGCGGTGGAAGCCCTCGGCGGTCGCCCGGCCGAGCCTCCCCGACCAGCCGAGCCGGCGCAGTTCCGGGGCGATGCGGTAGCGCTCCTCGCCAGTCTCGGTCGCCAATCCGTCGAGGACCGAGAGCACGTGATCGAGGCCGATCTCGTCCGCCCACGCGAGAATGCCGCGCGGATAGTTGAGGCCATGCACCATGCCGGCGTCGATGTCCGCCACCGAGCCGACTCCCTCCCCCAGGGCGAAGGCGGCCTCGTTGATCACCTGACAGACGATCCGGCCGAGCACCAGTCCCGGCGCGTCGCCGACCCATTCCACGTGGCGCCCGAGCGTGGCGCAGAACGTCTCGAGCGCGACGGCGGCCATCTCGGAGGAGTCCGGTCCGCGGGTGAGCTCCACGAGCCGGCAGTCCGCGAACGGCGGCAGTGCGTGGAACCCGACAGCGGACCCGCCGGGATCCTGGGCGGCGAGCGAGCCCGCTGCGCAGCAGATCGCCTGCGGGCCGCCCTGCAGTGGAGCCTCGGGTTCCTCCTCACCGGTGAGATCGAGGATCAGGAAGGGCGCGGGCGCGGCGTCTGCCTCGCCGGGCGAGGTCACCTCCCACCCCGCCTGCGCGGCGGCGTGCGCGAGCTCGACGGCGAGCGTCGTCTCCCCGGCGATCACGATCGGTCCGGCGCCGTCCGGCACCGCGGCCGGCGGTGGGCGCTCGGGATCAGCCGGGCGGTACTCGCCGCTGTCCGGGTAGGTGTAGTAGCCCCGGCCGCTCTTGCGGCCCCGGCGTCCCGCCGCGACCGTGCGCACGGTGAACGGCGAGGGGCGCCAGCGCGGCTCGCCGAAGCCCTGCTCGAAGAACGAGCGGGCGATGTCGAGTCCCACGTCGACGCCGACCAGATCGGCGAGCTCGAACGGCCCCATGCGAAACCCACCCCCCATCCGACAGATGCGGTCGATCGTCTCCAGGGACGCGATGCGCTCGGTGAGCAGCTTCAGCCCCTCGAGACCGAACGGGCGGTTGCAGCGGTTGACCAGGAACCCGACGCCGTCGACGGCCTCGATCACGTGCTTGCCCTGCGCCTCGCCGGCGGCCCGCGCGAGCGCGATCGCCCACGGCGCCGAATCCATGCCCGCCACCACCTCGAGCAGCGCCATCACCGGCGGCGGATTGAAGTAGTGCATGCCCACGACCCGCTCGGGGTGCGGGAGCTCGGCGGCGATCGCGGTGACGAGCAGCGAGGAGGTGTTCGTCGCCAGCACGCACCGCTCCCCGACGACGGCGGCGACGCCCGAGAACAGCTCGTGCTTGAGCGCGATCGACTCCGGAGCGGCCTCGACGACGAGCGCGCACTCGCCGAGCTCCTCGAGGCGCGGCACCGGGCGCAGGCACGTCGTCGCCTGCTCGGCCTGCGCCGGGGTGAGCCGGCCGCGCTCCGCGCTGCGTGAGAGCTGGGCGTGGATCCGGGACACCCCCCGCTCGAGCGCCGCTGAGTCGGGGTCGAACAGCAGCGTCCGCGCGCCCGCCTGGCAGGAGAGCTGGGCGATCCCGGCGCCCATCGTCCCGGCCCCGCAGACGCCGACGACGGCCGGGGGGCTCGTCGGGGTCTCGTTCACCGCCCGCACGCTACCGCACAACGCGCCGCGGCCCCCCGCGCGCGCGCCCGCGCGGGGGGGCGCGGGGGGCTGGGGCGCGGGGGGGGTGACCGGCCGCCGGGCGACCCCC
>CAXTTD010000014.1:4170-10067 GCA_964246945.1 uncultured Solirubrobacteraceae bacterium
CCGCGCGGCGCCCCCGGGGGCGCGCGCGCGGGGGTGGGGCCGCGGTCCGATGGCGCGAGGGTCAGTTCCCCGGCAGCTGCGAAACCGCCGGCAGGGCGACCGTCTCGGTGATCGGGGCGGAGGCACCGCCGACGTTCACCGAGCCGCCGACCACGCGAGCCCGGAACTGCTTGGTGCCCTGGCTCCCGAACGTCCAGTTGAAGCTGAACGTCGACGTCGAGCTGATCGTCGAGGTTTCGACGATCTGCCAGTGGCCGTCGGCCCCCAGCTTCTCGAGAAAGACGCTGTGACCCGCCTTGGGGGGGGCGACGCTGCCCGTGAAGGTGACGGTCGACCCCACCGACGAGCTCGCGGCGCTGGTGGCCATCATCACGGTGTCCTGGACGCCCTGGAACAGCTGTGCAGTCGCCTGGGCGGGGGATGCGTTGATCGTGCGCACCTGGTACAGCTCATTGGTGTCACTCTGCGTCGAGAAGCTGTAGTCGCCGCTGGCGTCGGTGGTGGCGCTCTGCGCGAGCGTGTACGTGCCGCTGCCGGGGACGTGCGCGTAGAGCCCCACGTCGGTGTTGACCTCCGGAGTCGAGGTGTTCGACTGATCCAGCGTGCCGGAGATGGTGGTGAGGGTGTTGCTGGGGACGATCGCGGCCGAGGTGCTGATCGTGAAGTACGGCGCCTGGCGCTGGTTGACGATCACGCTGGTCGGATCGGAGGCCGCGGGCGTGTTGCGGCCGTCGCCGAGGAAGGCGGCCCGCACGTTGTAGGAGTTGGGGGTGCGGAAGGCGTAGGCGATCGTGTAGTTCGACCCCTGGGTGACCCGAGCGACCTTCACCGTGTGCCAGCTGGTGCCGGCGGCGTTCTCTACCTGTAGCGCCACGCGGCTGCCGGTCTGACCGGGGGTCACCTGGCCGCTGAACGTGAGCGGGTGGCGAGTGGTTCCGGAGGTCGCACTCGCGCTGATCGTGACCTCGGCGGCGACACTCTCATGGATGGTCTGCGAGTGGGTCCGCTCCGGACCGCGCACGAACCAGCTGCGGTTGGTGTTGACGACGCCATCCGCGCGCGGGAAGTCGTACTGCCCGGCGTCGTTGGTGTGAGTCCGGCTGATGACGGTGAACTGTGTCGCCGGATTGATGCGGTGATAGAGGGTGATCTGCCGATCGCCGTTGTGAGGGCCCACCAGGCGCCCGTAGATCGTCAGCGGACTTCCGGAGACGACGTGACTGCTGGTGACATGAATGCTGAGCGCGCGATCGTGAATCGGCGCTGCGCCGGCGACCGACGGAACGGCCACAGCTGCGGCGGCCACGCAGGCAGACGCAAGCACGGGCATGCGAGAACGCATAGACCCTCCTTATCCTGGATGTTGATAAGACCCCGCTGACTCCGGCCTGTCAATGCGGTGGCGATTGACACTGATACGAACACGACACCGGTTCGGGAAGTTGCGCTCGGGCTGGACGCCGTAGACTCTCCGCGGTCGTGGTCACCCTGCTGATCCTGGTCATCGGAGGACTCATCGCCCTCGGTCTGTGGAGCTCGCTCGCCCGTCAGCACGCGCCGGCGCGCTCCGGGCGGCGCACCGACGGGCCGCTCGGCGCCCGCTCCGCGAGCGAGATCGCCGAGCGGCGGGCGGCGCTCGAGGCCGAGGACCTCGCGCAGCTGCTCGAGGCCCACAATGCGCGCCGCCGTCGCCGCGGGGAACCCGAGCGCACCGTCGCGCAGATCGAGTGGCTGGTGGCCATGGGCAGGGGTGATCCGCCCCGGCGTGGCGAGAGCTCGCTCGCTGCGGCGGAGCTCGATCAGCTGCTGGAGGCGACCAATGCGCGCCGGCGCGCCCGCGGGCTCCCCGAGCGCACCCGCGAGGACGTACGCCGGGAGTACGCGGCGGGAAGCTGAAGGCGCCGGTGGCCCGGGTGCTCATCCTCGGCTGCGGATGCCGCGGCCTGGCGCTGGCCGGCGTCCTGCACGAGCGTGGTCACGCGGTGCGCGGCACCACGCGCGACCCGCAGCGCACCGCGGTGCTCCAGGCGGCCGGAGTCGAGCCGTTCCTGGGCGACCCCGACCGGGTGATGACGATCGCTCCCGCCTTCGCCCGGGTGGCGGTCACCTGCGTGCTGCTGGGCTCGGCGACCGGCGAGCCACCGGCGCTCGAGGCACTGTTCTCGACTCGCCTTGACATGCTGCTCGAGAAGATGATCGACACGACCTCGCGCGGGATCGTGTTCGAGGTCAACGGCAGCGTAGGCCCCGACCGGCTGGCCGCCGGCGCCGAACGGGTGCGCTGGTGGTGCCGGCGCTCGCTGATCCCCTACGTCCTGTTCGAGGCGTCGCACGCCGATCGCGAGATGCCCGCGTGGAGCGCCGCCGCCGCCGATGCGGTGGAGGATGTGCTGCTCGGACGCAGCAAGGCGCCGGCCTGACCCCGGCCGCGCGCTTTCGTTCTCAGGTCGAGGGCGAGGTCGGATCGCCGAGGCGGTCGCACAGGTCGGCGAGCATGCGAGCGGTCGCCCCCCAGATGAGCTCGTCGCCGACGACGTAGGTGTCGGTGCGCACCGGCAGTCCGCGCCGCAGCAGCCGGCGGCGGGCATGACCGGAGCGCAGATCGGCGAACGACAGCTCGAGCACGGCCGCCACCTCCCGCGGACTGAGTGCCCACGCGCGGCCGGGCGCGATCAGCCCCACGAACGGATACACCGCGTAGCCGGTGGCGATCGTGGGCGTCGGCTGGAGCGCGCCGAGCACCTCGACCTCGGCGGCGGGCAGCCCGATCTCCTCCTCGGTCTCGCGCAGCGCCGTCGCGAGCAGGTCGGCGTCCGTCAGGTCGCGGCGACCCCCGGGGAACGAGATCTCCCCGGGGTGGCGGCGCAGGTCCTCGCGGCGCCTGGTGAAGACGGCGTGCAGCCCGCCCGGGGCGAGGTACAGGGGGACGAGCACCGCGGCGTCGGTGGCGCCCCGCACATCGAGCGCGATCGCGTCGGCAGGGTCGAGCAGCCGCGTACGCAGACGGTCGACGAGCGCCGCGCGCGGAGCGCTCGGGCTCACGTGAGCGGGTTGAACAGCAGGCCCGTGGGGACCTTGGGAAAGAAGTAGGTCGACTTCGGCGGCATCGACTCGCCGGCCGCCGCGACCTCGCTCACGCGTTCGATCGGGGTCGGCGCCATGAAGAACGCGGCGTCGTACGCGTGGTCCCTGACCAGCTCGACCGCCTGCGCGAAGTCACGCGCGTAGCCCAGCCCGTTGAGGTGGTCGATGTCATCGTCGCTCATGTCGAGCGCGCCCTTGAGCACGAGCGCCTCGAGCACCGCGGTGTCGAGCCGGCGGTAGGGCGCGGCGTGGCCGGCGAGCGCGGCGTCCGCGAGCGACGGGTCGCGGAGGGTGAGCATCACCGCGGGTCCGTTCGCCGGGAGGTATCCGATGCGCACCGGATCTCCCGCCGGTGGGGCGAGGGCGGTCATCTCCGACAGCGGCGCGATTTCGAAGTCGAGGTTGATCGTCCGCTGCAGGGATGCCCGGCGCGCGTCGTCGAGGCCACGCACGAGCCGGTGGGTGGGAAACACGGTGAGCCCCGGGTCCTGGAGGGCGACGAGGCACATGAGCACGAACCGATGCGGTCCGTCGCCGCCAATCTCCTCGGCGTACACCCGGGCGGTCTCGTAGCGATGGTGGCCATCGGCGATCAGCAGCTCGGTGCCCGCGAGGACCCGTTGTGCGGTCGCGATCGCGTCGGGGTCGGTGACCCGGCGCAGATGGTTCACCGTGCCGTCGGCGTCGGTGGTGTGCGCCCAGTCGGTGTCGCCGGCGCCGGCGCGCAGCGCCGCCTGCGCCGCGCCGGTCGGGTCGGAGTACAGCGAGAAGATGGGGGAGAGGTTCACCCGGGTTGCCCGGGTGAGGCGCAGGCGATCCTCCTTGGGTCCCGGGTGGGTCCGCTCGTGCGGGCGAATACGTCCCGGCCCGTACTCCTCCACGCGCACGCGCGCGAAGAACCCCTGTCGCGTCCGATGCTCCCCGTCGGGTCCCAGGTACTCCTGGGCAACGGTCCACAGCGCCGGCGTGTCGTCGGTGACGACGACGCCCTCCTCCCGCCACTGCGAGAGCGTCGCGGCGGCGTGCTCGTAGCGTTCCTCGTCGCCCTCGGGCAGGTCGATCCCGACGACGTTGTAGGGCGAGCTGGCCACCAGCGCCGCCCGTCCCTCGGCGTCGATCACGTCGTAGGGCGGGGACACCACATCCTGCAGGCCGCCGGTGACGGCCGGGTCGTAGTGCAGCGCGCGCAGCGGCTCGATCTCAGCCATCGGTCTGGGCAGCCTAGCGGTCTGCGAGAGGGGGCCGCCATCCGCTCAGAGCGCAGCCGCAACACCGCACAGATCTGTAACTCGGACAGCGGTCAGCTGCCCACCCGGCCCCGGTGCTCGGTCCATGGCGTGCTCTCGATCCGCGCCGTCGACACCCCGCTGAGGTCGCGAGTCGAGGCCTGGATCGAGCTCACCAAAGCCAGCTGGCAGTAGACTCGCTCGAGCCGCGCGGGGCGTGGCGCAGTCTGGCAGCGCGTACCGTTTGGGGCGGTAAGGTCCCCGGTTCGAATCCGGGCGCCCCGATAGCCTGTCTGCCGTCCGGCACCAGCGACGCCGCCGCACGGTGGCCGCTGGGCCGCAGGCGGCGTACCCTCCACCCGACGCGCCCGCGTAGCTCAGCTGGATAGAGCGCCGGCCTTCTAAGCCGGATGTCGCAGGTTCGAGTCCTGCCGCGGGTACTGAGGTTTTGCCTATTCAGTGGCGTGTTATAGCGAGCTGACCCATGTCGTTGCGATCAACCGGGCAACGGTCGCTGGCAACGGTTCGGTTCCTCAACACGGCTGTTCTCCGTGGGCTCTGCAAGTCATCAAAGGTTGCGGGGCCCATGGGAACTCTCCGGGTTTCGCGGAGCGGTGACCTCCGTGAGCTTCTCGCCCGAGGAGGTGTCCGGGCCACGAGTGGGCATTCTCGACTGGTTCACTGCGTCACGCTTGTCGACCCGCCGCTGGACGGGTGCCGGTGTTCGGGGGCTGGGGCGGCTGTCCGGTGGCCGGGTCATGGTCGGGCGCTCGCGCGGCAATGAGGATCGCGCCGGTTTCCAGGTTGAGGATCACGGACGGTGACTTGCGCGGGTCTGCGCGGACCCCGCGGCCCGCGTCGGTCATACAGTTGTGCTCAGCGGACGGTGATCGTCGCCGAGTTGCTGAAGCGATGACCCTGGTAGCTGCCGGTGACCGTGTAGCGCCCCGGCTTGATGGTTCGGCTGATCGGCGCGTTGACCTGGTAGGTGCCCTGTGTGGAGACCTGGGTGTTGACCGAATGGGCGAAGGCCGGGGAGCTGAGCGTGACCGTCCTGCCCGTCGGCGCGTAGGTCGGTGCATCACCGCTCACGCGTACGCTGCCGCCTCTCGTGGTCGTAGCCGGCGCGATGACGACGGTGCTGTCGGCCCTGGGGTGATCCTGATCGTGGCGACCTGGGAGAAGGGCTTGCCCCGAAAGCTGCCGGCGATGGCGTAGGTGGTCGGCTTCAGCCCCTGGCGCAGGACGGTCGTGATGCGGTAGGTGCCCTGGGCGGAGACCTGGGTGCGGAGCGCGGGGTCCCGTCGAGCTGAGGCGAGGAGGCGAACGCCACCGACTGAAGGGTGATGTAGGAGCGCGACCGGGCGTTGGTGGGCGCGTCTCCGGTGATCGTGATCTGCGCGCCGGCGCGCAGCGAGCGGGTCGACACGTGGATCGTGCTGTCCGGGCGCTTGGCGGCGGCCCGCATCGTGACGGCGGTGCGCCCGGCCGGGTGCGCTGCGGATGTCGGCTGGGCGGTCGCGGCCGCGGCGGAGGCGAGCATCGCTGCGGCGGGGGCGGGGGCGGCGCCGGGGAGCCGGGAGCGCC
>CAXTTD010000014.1:10077-20837 GCA_964246945.1 uncultured Solirubrobacteraceae bacterium
CTCACTGCACAATCCGAAGCCGCCGTGCCCCCCCGCTGCGGCGGCGCGGAGGCCGGCGCCGGTACGCAGGACGCGACGTCGGCGGGAGCACGTCGGGCGGTGGTGATTGGGGTGGGGGTCATTGCTGTCTCCTGTGGTGTCGGTTCCGGCTGTCTGGTGGTTGCACTGGTGTGATGAACGCGGTCCGGTACGACCCCGGAGACGCGCGCACGCTGGCGCTGGCCCGCGGCTGGCGACGCTGCATGCGTTGCTCAGGAGATCGCCGGCCAGATCATCGTGCGGGTGCGAACGTTCAGCCGCCACGACCTGTGAGCCGTTCACGTCGCGGCGTGCGAAAGGTGCGCAAGGCGACGGACGATCATGAACCCCTGCGACGGAGAACACGACGGCGCTCCCACGCACGGGGCGCTCATCTCGCGTAGGGACTCGCTGCGCGCGACTACTTCGGCGGGAGGCTCGTCGCCTCCGCGATGGTGATCGCCGCGCCGATGTTGCCGACCGCGTCGACGACCGTCTTGATGAGCACGGGAACGTCCTCGGTTGTCTCGTTGAGCCATTTCGTCTGCAGGGGGGCCAGGATGAACGACACGTTGCCGAGGACGCCGCCGGCGAGGGCCGCGTTCCCTGAGTTGTTCGCCGCGCTGTAGGCCACGCCACACGCGGTGTTGATGATGCCGGCGACCATCTGGACGACCGGGCTGTAGTAGTCGGCGAACGGGTCGTCGACGTTGGGGAGCGCTTGCAGCTGCGTCGTGCGACCGGCGGCCGGTGAGCTCGCCTTGCTCGCGAGGGCGAAGAGCGCTGGCGTGATCGCGGAGATGATGGTGGGTGGCAGCAACCCCCAGTCCTTGGTGTTTGTGGCGATGCCCCCGTTGAACGGGTAGGTGGTGCTGCCGTCGGCGTTGGCCTTGGACGGCCACAACAAGACCGTCTCCGCGATCGGGCACAGGATGTCGATCCAGTCGATAAGGCTGGCAGGGCTGCCACGCTTGCCCGAGTCCGGGTCCGTGAGGCTCTGCAGATCGCCGGCGACGTCCGCCAGGCCCCACACGGACTGCGTGACTGCGGCGCAGATCCCCAGACCAACCTGCCAGTTGCCGGGGGCGTCAGCTACTGATCGGCCGCGGATGGAGGTGGTGGCCGAGGCCGGGAAGAGAGAATCGTGGTGCAGCAGCTGGCTGACCAGTGTCGCCGGATAGGCGATGACCAGGCTCACCAAATGAGCGAGGGTGAGCTCGATGTCGATCCCCGCTTTGGACAGGATCAGACCGATGAGTGAGTCCTTGCCAATCACCGAGTACTCATAGCTGAGAAAGTCGCCGAGAACCCCCAGGGCAGCCTGGATGAGATCGAGCACCGTCTGCGCAATCTGATCAAGCAGCTTGAGCCCGTCCTCGACCGTCGCGTCCAGCTTTGCGAACCAGACCGGCATCTCAGCCTTCTCGACGTCGGCGTTGGTCGCGAACATCTCCTTGGCGGTGGCTTCGATCAGGTCGATGAGATTCTCGGAGAACGTCTGCGCGTCGGCCCAGACCTTGGCGAGATCGTTGATCACGGGGGTGAACACATCCGGGACGTTCGGGCCGGCAGCCTCGGCGGGCAGGTATTCCGTCAGTTTGTTGTAGAGCCATTTACCGGGCGCGTCGTTGATCACCTTCCCGATCAGGCTCAGGTCCTTGATCAGGCCGCTCTGTGCGCTCGCGCTGCTTGAATCATCGCTTGGCGTGGGAGGAGGTGAGCTGCCGCCGAAGGTTCCGATCACACTCGCTTCCAGGCCCTGGATCAGCGTGTGGGCCTCGGCCTCCTTGCTGGTGAAGAAGTTCTCGACGTCAATGTTGATGCTCTTGGTGACCGTGGTGAGCTGGCCGGGCGCTGCGGTGAGCCATCCGTCGATGACCTTGGCGTTCGCGCCGGCTTCCTTGAGGAGCCCCAGAACGTGATGCTTGAGCCAGTTGATCCCAGCGGCGATATCGGCGCCGAGGGCGTGAAAGAATCCACCGATCGCGTGGAAGGCGTCTTTCATCCCCGTGATCGCGAGGTCCGCGAAGTTGACAATGCTGTCGCCGATCTTGACCGCCAGGTTGACCACCCAGTTCTTGGCATCGTCGGCCCATTTGATGACCAGGGTCTTTAGTTCCATGGCGCCGTGGCGCAGACCGTGGCCGATGGAGTCGAACAACTGCGGGAAGGAGGCGGTGAACGCGACGCCCTCGGTCAGTTGGCCGAAATGGCCCGGATCGGTTGACGTCTGAAACGTCGGCGCGGCGGAGAGGTCGAGCTTCAGCGACTGCACGGCCCCGGCTCCAGATGGGGCCGCGGCTGTGCCGACGGCGATGAGATGGGTCAGCGCGCCGACGCTCGCGGTCGCGGCCTGGGTCCGAGCGGCGCCGGTAAGTTGGGTCAGCGTCGGGAACACGGCGCTGCCGTCGTCGTTGAGCGCCTTCAGCAACGCGTCGGAGGACAGCCCCCCGATGTCGGCGAGCTGTGTGGTGCCGTTGAGAAAGCCCTGTGTGTCGGTATCCGGCGTGACGGTGAACGCGTCACCGGTGGCGCCGCCCTTGGCATCCAGGGGCTGCACCGTCAGAACCGCGCAGTCGAGTTCCTCGGCCGGAATGCTGAAGCTGACCTCTCCGGTCAGGTTCGCCGTCATTGTCACCGGAGCGCCCGGATTGAGCACCGTATTTCCGGTCGGCTGCCACAACCCGACGGGACGATCGGTGCTGATGCTCGCCTTGCCGAACGCCACCCCGACTCCATTCGCGTCGAGCACCTGGGCCTGAACGCGATAGGAGCTGATCTCCTGAAGGCTCGCGCCGGCTTGGCGGACCTGCGTCTGGGTCCACCCCGATTCGTCGAGGGTCAGCACGCTGAGGGTCTCATCCGCGCCGATGAGGAACAGGGTGGATTCGGTCGGATCGGTCGGGACACCGTAGACCGCCGCCACTCCATGGGCAAGCGGCAGCGGGGGCGCCCAGGTCCCGCCCTTTTGATTCGAGGTCTGCTGGACCAGGTTCAAGGTACCGCTGCTGTCCAGAATATTCACGGCCCAGAGATCATGCTGCAGCCATGTGACCAGGCCGTTGCTCCCAGACGCGGACTGCTCCGCGAGGTCCGTAATGCTAACAATCTTGCCGTCGGCCACGGCCATCTCGTAGAACCACGCGTGGCCACTCGCCTGAAACACGAAAGCCAGCTGGCTGGTTTCAGGCGCGACGTAAGCCCACGATATGCTGGCCACCGTATTCGGGGAGTAGAAGGGCTTGCCGAAACCCGCATCAGACTGCCGGAAGCAGTTCAATGTCCCGTCAGACGTAAGGACAAACGCGTAGCCGGTGGGGTTTATCGCCGCGGGGTCATACAGAACGATGTAGTCCTGCACCGCGTACTTACTGGTGTCGACCGTGAGAAAGACGCGAGAGGCCCCGGAGATAGATGAGCCGTCGTCGATCCATCCAACGATGTCGGTCTGGTTTCCGCGGACGACGGAGGTGTAGTAGTAATCCGTCCCATCGGGCATCTCCGGGGTGCCGGTATCCGAGACCCCGCCCTTGATCGGCCCATTCGGGAGCGAGGCACCGTCGCTCAGAGTCGACCACAACGTGGTGCCCCCGGTGTCCCACGTGTCTGCCGTGACGAGCTTGGCCGACCACACTGCGGGTTCCCGGACGTGCGGGACCCCAAAGCCGTCTAGCTTCCCGAACAGCAGTAGGTTGACCTGCTTAGCGTTACCAGCAAGAGCGACATCGCTGACCGCGGACAGCTTGGGTGTGATGATGGATTCATAGCTCCACCCGGACGTCGTCGAGGCGTCGCGGCGCAGATGCGCTGCGCTGCCACTGGCGAAGACGACCGCCTCGACAGCGTTGTTGAACGGGTTGATGAACGGAAGGACCCGGTCGTGCTCTCCGATGACGACGTCGCCGGTGAGGAAATAGTCTTCTGACAGCCCGCAGCTGGACTGCCCGCGGTAGGGAGTCGGTTGAACGGCGAGCGGACCGTCGCCCACGTTTCGGACACGCGTGCGCACGCGTGGTCCAGGCTCGGCAGGCGTCTGGGAAGCATGGGCGAGGGATGGGCCGAGCAGGGCGGCCAGTCCGGCAACACCGGCGCCGCGCAGCAGAGAGCGGCGACTGATCTCACCGTAGGACGCCCAAGGGAGGATGGGGTCGTTGTTCGCGTCGTGGTTCGCGTCGTTGGAGGTCATTCGAGCCTGTCAGTGGTCAGGGGAGGTGCACAATCTGGAGGTGCGGATTCATGGAATGCGTTTCGTCTCGTCGCTTGAGCTCGTTTGGGAGCGCCGGCCCCGTGAAACGACGTTTGGCGTGAACATGCACGCCGGCGTGATCTCCCGAGCCGACGGTCCAAAGCTAGCCCGGCGATGCGGCCCACGCATCCGTGGATGACCCTGATCATTACCCGAAGCTTTGGATGGACCCGCACGGGGTCGTGAGGTTGTGCGCCAGGCGAATGCGCTCGGGGATGGCTCTGGCGTGCTCTGCCGCTTCGCGACGCGGACGGCCTGCCGTCCCCCCGCTACCTGTGGATCCCGCCCAGGGCCGTCTCTGAGCGCGTTCATCTTTACGAGGTATGGGCAAGATGCGCCTCCGCTGTTCATTCACCGAGAAGACGGTGGAACTGGGAATCCGGTCGCGCCGGAGCTGTGCCGCGATGTCGCGATTTCGCGCAGTGCCCCGGCGGCAAGCTCGGACTCGCAGCTCTGAAGGGGTCAGCGAGGCGCGGCCGGACAGCGCGGTTCGGCGGGGTCGTGCGCCTTCTTTACCGGTGCCTCCTGTCGCGCAGGATGAGAGAACCCTCAGCGATCGTTGGACAGGGGAGAGTCGGGTTCGCCGGTCGGTAGTCGAGCCGGGGTTTGGGAGGGCGGCTGGAGCATCGCGATGAGCGAGAGCCAGCCTTCGAAGCGCCGGGTGATTCCTGCTTCGTCGGTGACTTTTCCTGAGATGGCGTCTTCGTCGATGATGAGCTCAGCGGTCATGCGGCGGGATGCGCTCATGACCATAAAGCTGGCAGTTCTTGAGGATCGGACAATGGGGCTTGTCCCCGATGGTTCCCCTAGGGTTTGACCTAGTCTGCTCGGGCATGGTCCTATCAGTACTGCGCGAGCGAGAGGTGGAGCTGGACGCGATTGACTCCGCGGTGGAGCGCCTGAGCCAGGGTCGGTCTGGATTGCTCGTCTTTGAGGGGCCGGCGGGGATCGGCAAGACCGAGCTTCTGGTGGAACTTCGAGCGAGGGCCATGGCTGCTGGGGTTCGCGCCTTATGGGCTCGCGGCTCTGAGCTTGAGCAGAATTTCTCCTTCGGAGTGGTAGGCCAACTTTTCGAACCGGTCGTCTTCTCAGGGGCCGAGGACCGCGACCGGCTGTTCTCCGGTGCGGCGGCGCTATCGCGCCCCTTGTTTGAGGCCGTGGATCCGACGGAAGGTGAGGTGGAGGAAGAGCTTCAATTTCGGCGGCGTCATGGGCTGTTCTGGTTAGCGGCCAACCTGGCAAGCGACGGGCCGGTGGCGATCGTGATCGACGATGCGCAGTGGGCAGATGAGCCGTCGGTCGGGTTCGTGCGCCATCTAGTGACGCGTCTGGAAGCGTTTCCTGTGCTGGTGGCTGTCGCGACCCGGCCGGCCGAGACGGGGCTGAGTGGTTTGATGGTTGAGCGCGCAGCCCGAGTGCTGCGTCCTCGATCCCTGTCGGCCGGTGCGGTGCGCGACTGGATCGGTGAGGCCCTTGCCGAGGATGCTGATGAGGCGTTTGCGGAGGCGGTGCGTAATGCCACCGACGGCAACCCCTTCATGGTTGTCGAGTTGTTACGCGAGGTTGGCCACGAGCGTCTCGCGCCGCGAGCCGCGGCGGTTGATCGATTGCGTGATCTCTCCCCTCGGGGGGTTCGGACATCGACGCTGTTACGGCTCGCGGGCTTGGCGGCACCGGCTGGCGCTCTCGCGCGGGCGCTCTCAGTGCTCGGCGAGACCAAGCTTGGCTTTGTCGCGGAGCTGGCGGGCTTGGAGCCTGAGGAAGCGACGCTCGGCGCTTCAGAACTGGCTGCTGCGGATGTCCTGCGGTCGGTGGAACCGCCTGCGTTTGTCCATCCGCTCGTGCGAACGGTGCTCTACTCAGACATTTCCGCAGTCCAGCGGCCGGGCATTCATGCTCGGGCCGCCCGCCTGCTTCACGCAGCCGGCGCCCGATCGGAGGAGGTGGCAGCCCAGCTTCTGCTCACCTCACCGATCGGCGAGTCATGGGCCGCGGAATCGCTGATCAGCGCCGCGCGTGAGGCAGCGGCGCGAGGCGCACCGGAGGTCGCTGTCCGGTTTCTGGAGCGAGCTCTGCCCGAAGTTTCTGAAGACGGGCGCTTTGAGCTTCTGCTGGCGCTGGGACGCCTCGGGGTGCTGGCAGGACGTAGCGACGCCGTCGAGTCTCTGCGGACGGCGGCGCGGGCAGCCGACGATGCCCAACAGCGGGTCAAAGCCGCGGTCTCGCTGGGCCGCGTGCTGCGTTATGCCGCAGCCGGCGCGGAGGCGGTCGCGCTATTGCAGCAGGCCGACACACAGGCCGAGGGCGATGATGCGCATCGATTGATCGAGCAGGAACTGCTGGCGACGAGCACGGTCAGCTACGGAGCCCGCCGGGTGATGACCTCACAGATGCGCCAATGGCAGCAGACGCGTCTTACCGATCCGCAGACCACGTTTGAACGGTTGCTGATCGCGTCTCAGGGGGTCGAAGGGATATGCCAGGGAGATACGGTCGCCCAGGTCGTCGAGCACGCCCAGGCGGCCCTCGCGGGTCCGCTGCCCGCGGGGCATCTGGGGCGCCACGTTCGTCTGCTGGCGGCGTACGTATTCCTCCTGGCCGATCAGTTCGAGCGTGTCCATCCTCTGCTGGACCAGCTCGCGGAGATAGCGATCGCTCGCGGAGGCGGCGAGATGCTGGCCACCATCGCGGCTCAGCGTGCCCTGACCGCGTGGCGCATGGGTGATCTGCGTCGCACGCAGACCGACGCTGAGGAAGCCCTACGCGACTACCCCGACCCGGCTGACCGACCGTCGTTCCTGCTCACGGCCTCAGCCGCACTCATCTACGTGGCGGTCGCTCGCGGCGAGGCAGTGGACGATCTGGCGGCACGAACCAATGACGATGGCGACAGCTTGTTCGCGCGTCATCTGGGCTATGCCACTGCCCTGTTGGCGATTGCCGAGGGACGAGTGGAGCAGGGCGTCGACGCGCTAATGGACCTAGGCGAGCGGGAGCTGGCGATCGGCTGGGAAGGACCTGCCCAGTTCTCATGGCGATCAGACGCCGCGTTGGCACTGGAGACCTTGGGACGCGGAGGACAGGCTCGAGAGCTGGCCGATGAGGAACTGCACCTGGCTCGACGATGCGGAGCTCCGCGAGCGCTGGGGGTCGCGCTTCGAGCCCGCGCGCTGCTGGCCGACGGCGAGGAGCGTCTGGACGGTCTGCAGGAGGCTGTTGCGGTCCTGCAGACATCGGGCGCCCGCCTGGAGCACGCGCGCGCACTGGCTGACCTGGGTTCGGCGCTGCGGCTATCGCGTCGTCCCGCTCGCGCCCGCGGCCCACTGGCGCGCGCCACTGAGCTGGCGGATGCGTGCGGCGCGGAGCGGCTGGCCCGGCACGCCTATGCGGAGCTGTTGGCCACCGGGGCGCGACCGCGCCGCACCGCGCTGTCGGGCCTCGCGTCGCTGACTCCCTCAGAGATGCGCGTGGCCGAGTTGGCCTCCGGAGCGTTGCGGAACCGCGATATCGCTCGCCGGCTGTTCGTCACCGAAAAGACCGTGGAAGCGCACCTGGGACACACGTACGCCAAACTCGGCATCCGATCGCGCCGCGAGCTGGCGCAAGCGCTCGCAGACGCTGGTCCAGATTCCGCACAGTAGACCCTTCGGGTGCTGGCGCTGCCCTCAGCTCTCCCGTCAGGGTCGCGGGCGACGCAAGCTCAGGGCAAAGCTTAGGGGCTTCACCGATGCCGCGGCTGACCTCCTCGGGCTAGCTTGCCGATCCAGACTGCGCTCGAACGGCACCAGGCCGTAGACGGCCAGACGCCTTCGCAAACTCAGCCTCGCTTGTGCCCGAACACCTGCCACCCCATACCAGAACGACAGAATATTGACCAACAAATGTGCTGTGCGGGCTGGAATCGCCATCGCTGCCTTGGGGCTGCCGGGGTTGCTTGGGCCGAGTCTTCGGCGGGTGAGGTCTCGGCCGCTCATGGCGGCCATCGCCGTGCTACGGCGGGTAGGCGGCAACGGTGACGCGAACGGCACCGACGGCGGTTCGGGCGGCGCGCGTGTGAGCTTTTTCCCGGACTAGAAGGCATCCGCAGTCGACGGCCCGTGGCCTGCCATTCACGTCCGGACTAAAACACCGATCGGTCCGAAGCCGCCCGAAGCAACCAGCGCCAACACTCTCCCTTTGTCGCCAACCGGGCGCTCTGGCCTGCGACTGCTGCTCTTGACGGCGTTCTCGCGGAGCAGCGACCTCAGAGGACCGCTCCGGATTCTGGGAGCAGGTGTTGACAGAGGCGCGGAGGCGTCGCGGCTCAGAAAGAGGTGTGCCCGGGCGGTGTCGCGTCTTCGTCGGTGAGTTGGACCTGGCAGGCGCGATGGCACAGGCCGGGATGGTCCAAGAAGGCTCTGATGAGTCGTTGTGAGCCGCCGATGCATCGCCAGTGATCGTCCCACAGAGTCGAGACCAACCAGCCTCGGTCCACCGGAAACACAACGTCTGGCAGGACGCCTTTCCAGAAGTCTCGCGTGCGCCAGCGGGCCGCTTGCTCCGGCCCGGCTTCGACGAGCACATATGGCCAGTCGGCGTAGAGCTGACCGTCGGCACGTTCCAAAAGACGGTCTCCGCGCCAATCCCCGTCTCGAGATAACCTAGCCACCACGGCTGGGCTTCCGTGGTGTGCGCTCTGAGTATCGACACGACATTCTCGTCCTGCTCGCGCTGTTCGTTGATGTCGTCGCGGCTGGCGGACCACGACCCGCCGGCCCCGGGCGTCCCCGGAAGCTCCAGCGTTGCGTAGGACTCAAACAGCGGTGGGATTGCGGACGTAATCGCCCGTCCGTAGGTGGCGCCCTCAGCGATCCACTCCAACTCAGCCTCACTGCCAATCCGCAACGCGCGACCATCCTTCATCCATCGCTCACCAGGTTCAGGCTGGATCATGACGTCAGCGTAAACCCACTGACTCGACTACTTCGTCCAAGCCGAGCGCATCGGCCGAACCCATGCGACCCCCACACCCAACCGACAAAGCAGCACTGCCGCAAGACGACTGCGATTTCGTGAGAGCGGTGCTCTAGGCGGGTTCTGCCGAGGTCGAGGCCGACGTCTGCGAGCGGTTCTCTCCTCCGGGAAGACCCTTCTCATGGCGTCCCGTAGGTCGCCCCTTGACCGGGCACTTCACCGGGCGGGTCTAATGGGACTGCCCCCGTCTCGAGAGCTTGAGCCAGATGCGCTTGGAGGCTGCGTCTGAGAGAGCGTTCGTCTATCGAGACGGCCGCTCGGCGGCGTCTCGCCAATGCTTTCCGGCGCTGTGAGCGGCATCGCATCTTGGGCGCCGAGGGTGCTCTGTTGGGAATAGCGCCAGAGCCCGGCGGCACCCTGGAGCCTCAGCCTGGGTCTCTCGGCGCGACCACGCCGGTGAGAAGGTAGGCGTGCTTGCCGAGCTGGCGCCCGCGGATGAAACCATACTGCTCATAGAGCTCGACAGTCGCGCTGAACAGAAACCGCCCGGGCGCCCGACGACCGGTCGTCGTCTCGGAGATCGCCTCGACGCGGCCGCCGCCCGCCTTGGCGATCTGGGCGAGGGCGCCCTCGAGCGCGGCGCGGGCGATCCCCCGACCGCGATGGCGGCGGTCAACGTAGAAGCACTGGATCCGCCAATCGGGACGAGCCGGTGGATCCTGCTCGTAGGCGCGTCGCTGCTTGACGCGGGCAAGCTCCTCGGCGTCACCGTATTGACACCAACCCTGTGCGCGGCCCTGCTTGTCAAGCACCAGAGCGGCATGAGCGGTCCCGTTCAGCACGCGACGGTGCTTATTCGCTCGGTTGACGCTCGCGTCGGTCCGCGAGAGCCCCTCCGGATAGCCGCCCATGCACCAGCAGCCACCAAATACCCCACCGTTGCGTTCGACGAGCTCTGCAAACGCGTCCCAGGTGTCTCTATCCAGCGGTCGAATGACGAAGGTCAAACTGGCGTTCCTTGGTTTATGCCAGCTGGTCGCGGCGGCGGGTGAGATAGGCGGTCTCTGCGGTGTTGCCGGCCAGGCTGATGGCGGTGTTGTGCGCCGCGCGCGAATCGTTGCTGCGCCCGAGACGGCGTAGAAGGTCGGCGCGTGCTGCATGGAACGCGTGGTAGCCGGCGAGTCCGGGTTCGAGGCGGTCAATGATCGCCAGCGCGACTTGGGGGCCGTCGAGCTCGGCTAGTGCGATCACCCGATTGAGAGCGACGATCGGCGAGGGGTCGAGACGGGCGAGTTGGTCATAGAGGGCGAGGATCTGCGGCCAGTCGGTGTCGCGCAAGTCGCGAGCCGAGGTATGCACGGCATTGATCGCCGCGAGGATCTGATATCGGCCGGGTACGCTCGCGGAGGCAGCGGCGGTGAGTCGTTCTCGTATCAGCTGATGGCCCTCGGCAATCACGCCTGGGTCCCAGGCCCCGCGGTCTTGCTCGCCTAGAAGGCCCCTGAAGAAGTGGGTTGTGGAGTGAGTCGCGCGGGTTGTGATG
>CAXTTD010000015.1:0-20327 GCA_964246945.1 uncultured Solirubrobacteraceae bacterium
GCCCCGAGCAGCTCGCGCACCGGCGCGGCGCCGGCCCCGAGGCGGCCGTTGGAGGACGGGCAGTGCGCGACCGAGGTGTTCGTGTGGCCGAAGCGGGCGACCGCCGCGGGCTCGAGGTGGACGCAGTGGGCCATCCACACGTCCTCGCCGAGCCAGCCGAGCTCCTCGACGTACTCGGCGGGAGAGCAGCCGAAGCGCTCGCGGCAGAACGCGTCCTCGTCGTCGGTCTCGGCAAGATGGGTGTGCAGGCGCACGCCGCGGCGGCGCGCAAGCTCCGCGGACTCCCGCATCAGCTCCCCGGTTACCGAGAACGGCGAGCATGGCGCGAGCGCGATCCGCACCATCGCGTCGGGGGCGGGGTCGTGGTGGCGGTCGATCGCATCCGCACTGCGCTGCAGGATCATGTCCCGGTCCTCGACGACCGAATCCGGCGGCAGGCCCCCCTGCGAGACGCCGAGGTCCATCGCGCCGCGCGCGGGATGGAAGCGCACCCCGATCTGCGCCGCGGCGTCGATCTCGGCGGCGAGCAGGTCGCCACCGGCGGCCGGGAACACGTAGTGGTGGTCGGCGACCGTGGTGGCGCCGGAGAGCGCCATCCAGCCGAGGTTGGCGGCGACCGCCGCGCGGGTGCTCGACTCCTCGAGGCGCGCCCACATCGGGTACAGCGTCGTGAGCCACTGGAACAGGGTCGCGTCGGGCGCGAGCCCGCGGGTGATCCACTGGTACAGGTGGTGGTGGGTGTTGACGAGGCCCGGCGTGAGCAGGCACCCCGAGCCGTCGACGACCTCCGCGCCGGCCCGCAGCGCCTCGGATGCCCGCCCCGGGCCGACGGCCTCGATCCGTCCTCCGGCGACCGCGCAGTAGCCAGTGGCGTGCTCGGTGCCGACGGCGTCGCAGCAGGCGACGTGGCATCCCTCGATCACGGTCCGTCCGCTCACGCGCCTGGAGTCAAGCACCGGCGGGCGCCGCCCGGGATGGCCATCTGGACATGGTGCCGCCGGCGCGGCGGGCGCTACCGTGCGCCCGGTGGCGGTGCTCGCGGGCAACCAGTACGGCAAGTCGGAGGTCCGGATGCTCGCCGTCGACCGCTCGCGCGAGCCCCATCGGCTCGCCGACCTCACGGTCTCGGTGTCGCTCTCGGGCGAGCTGCGCGCGGTGCATGAGACCGGCGACAACGCCCACGTGCTCACCACCGACGCCCAGAAGAACACCGTGTACGCATTCGCGCGCGAGGCGCCGGTGGGGGAGATCGAGGAGTTCGCGCTGCGCCTCGCGCGTCACTTCGTCGCCGAGTGCGCGCCGATCACGCGGGCGCGCGTGCGCGTCGCGAGTGCCGGCTGGGTCCCGATCGATCTCGGCGGCGCGCCGCACCCGCACAGCTTCCAGAGCGCCGGCGCCGAGCAGCGGGTGGCGGTCGCGGTCTGCGAGGCGGAGCAGACGTGGGTGCTCTCGGGGATCGAGGACCTGCTCGTGCTGAAGACCTCGGGCTCGGAGTTCAAGGGCTTCGCCCGGGATCGCTACACGACGCTCGAGGAGACCGACGAGCGGATCCTCTGCACCTCGGTCACCGCCCGCTGGCGTTGGGCCACCGGCGACGGACCGGCGGTCGGATGGGCGGCGGCGTTCACGCGCGCTCGGGCAGTCGCCCTCGAGCGGTTCGCGGAGCTGCACAGCCGCTCGCTGCAGCAGTCTCTGTTCGTGATGTCGACAGCGGTCCTCGACGCGCTGCCCGAGAGCTGCGAGGTGCGGATGTCGATGCCCAACCGCCACCACTTCCTCGTCGACCTCGAGCCGTTCGGGCTCGAAAACCCCGGCGAGGTGTTCCGGGTCGAGGACCGGCCCTTCGGGCTGATCGAGGCCGCCGTGCTCCGCGAGTCCGCCCCGGATCCCGGGCCGGCGTGGGACCCGCTGCCGCTTCTGTAAGCACGCTCACGGTCGCAGGGTCCGCGCGGCAACTCCCGGGGTTTCGCCGCGCGATGTACGGGAAGCGTCGAACTATGACTACGCACAAGACATGGTTCATCACCGGGACCTCCAAGGGCTTCGGCCGCGAGTGGGCGATCGCGGCCCTCAAGCGAGGCGACAGCGTCGCCGGCACCGCGCGCGACCCCTCGACGATGAAGGACCTCGAGTCCGAGTTCGGCGACCGGCTGCTCTCACTCGAGCTCGACGTCACCAACCGCGCCGCCGACTTCGCGGCGGTGAAGCAGGCCCACGACCACTTCGGGGCACTCGACATCGTCGTCAACAACGCCGGCTACGGCCAGTTCGGCATGGTCGAGGAGCTCTCCGAGGCGGAGCTGCGCGATCAGATCGAGACCAACCTGTTCGGCGCGCTGTGGATCACCCAGGCCGCGCTGCCCTACCTGCGCGCGCAGGGCTCGGGGCACATCATCCAGGTCTCCTCGATCGGTGGCATCTCGGCGTTCCCGGGGATCGGCGCCTACCACGCGTCGAAGTGGGCGCTCGAGGGGATCAGCCAGGCGCTGTCGGCCGAGGTCGCGGACATGGGGATCCACGTGACCCTCATCGAGCCGGGCGGCTTCTCCACCGACTGGGCCGGTCCGTCGGCCAAGCACGCCAATTCGATCGCCGCCTACGACGGGGTGCGCGAGGCCAGCCAGCAGCGTCGGGGGAGCAACGAGCCCGGTGACCCGGAGGCCTCCGCGGAGGCGGTGCTGCGCATCGTCGACGCCGAGGATCCGCCGCTGCGCGCCTTCTTCGGCACCGCGCCGCTGGGCATCGCCCAGGACGACTACGAGGGTCGCCTGTCGACCTGGCGTGAGTGGCAGCCTGTCGCGGAGCTCGCCCAGGGCTGAAAACTCGGCGCACCGGTCCCGCCGGAACGGGTACAACTTCGTCGTGCTCGGGTTCTCCATCCAGTACGGCGGGAGCGCCAGCGGCGGCGCCTCCGGACTGCTCGCGCCGCTGCTGTTCGTGGTCGGTGGCGCGGTCGTCGGGGCGCTGCTGCTGCCGATCGTGCGCATCCTCGTGGTGCGCAGTCGTGCCTCGCTGAACGGCTGGCGGGCACGACGGCGGCGGATCGTCGCCGCAGCAGGCGCCGAGCGGCGCGCCCGGGCGATGATGAGCGAGCTCTGCCCCTACGGCTGGCACGCTCAGCTCACGCTCTATGAGGGAGCCTCGGCGGCACGGGAGTCGGTGCGTGACGCCGTGGCGCTCGACTGGTTTGAGCTGCGGCCCGGCGGAGGCGTGCCGGCGGTGATGCGGCGCGTGTGGGCGGGCAGCGTCGGCGAGGCGCTCGAGGCGATGGTCGCCGACCGCCGGATGGACGAAGCGCTCGAGCAGATCGAGCTGCGCGCGAGCGCCGACGGCGCGCTCTGGCCCGAGAGCTGAGCCCCTGCTCCGAATTGCGCCGCGGCTGGTCCGCCCGCGCTGCCCGCGCGCGACAGGAGCGACTCGTCGGCGTCGGCGCTATGCGTCCGACGATTGTCGAAACTGAATCATCGAAAGCAAAATGTTGACACTATGCTTTCGAAAGCGTAGTTTCGACGCGTATGGAGACGTGATCCCTCCCGCGCCCGGCTCCCCGGACGGGTCCCCGAAACGTTCGCCGGTCGAGTTCCGCCGGGTCGCTGACGCCCAGACGCTGCGGGCGCTCACCCATCCCACGCGGATCGCCCTGATCGAGGTGCTGAGCATCGACGGGCCACACACCGCGACCGAGGCGGCCGAGAAGGTGGGGGAGTCACCGTCGAGCTGCTCGTTCCACCTGCGCCAGCTCGCGCGCTACGGCTTCGTCGAGGAGGCCGGGGGTGGGGCGGGGCGCCGCCGTCCGTGGAAAATGACCCGTCTCGGGATGGAGATCTCGAGCGATGACGACGATCCGGCGGCGCAGGTCGCCGCCTCGGCGCTCAGCCGTCTCGTGCGCGGTCGCATGTTGGACCGCTACGAGACCTGGACGCGGACCTCGTCGGCCTACCCGCGCGCCTGGCGCGACGCGGCCTTCGACTCCGAGTTCGTGTTCTGGATGACGCCCGAGGAGCTCAACGCCCTGTCGGCACGGCTCCATGCCGAGCTCACGCCGCTGCTGCGCGAGCGGCTCACCGATCCCTCGCTGCGCCCGGCCGGCGCGCTGCCCGTCGAGCTGCTGACGACCGGCTTTCCGATCGCGCCTCCGCCCGAGCCGGACCCGCCGGCCACACCAGCCGGCTCGGTTGAGTCGTGAGGACCCCGCGCGGCCTGCAACCGCTGCGTCACGCCGGCTTCCGCCGGCTCGCCGCGGGCTCGCTGGCCTCGAGCCTCGGCGACGCCTTCTACGCGGTGGCGCTGCCGTGGTATGTGCTCGAGCAGCACGGCGGAGTGCTGCTGCTCGGCACCGTGCTCGCCGCCTACGGCGTCGCCCGCGCCGCGTGCATCGTCCTCGGCGGCCAGCTCAGCGACCGGATCGCGCCGTGGACGGTGATGATGGGCGCCGACATCGTCCGCGCCGGGGTGGCCGGCGGGTTCGCCCTCGTCGCCGCGCTCGGACCCGCGCGTGCTCCCCTGCTGATCCCGATCGCGGTGGTGATCGGCGCCGGCGAGGGGATCTTTCTACCAGCGTCGATGTCGATCGTCCCCTCGCTGCTGCCCGACGCGGATCTGCAGGCGGGCAATGCGCTCGCTTCCACGCTCGAGCAACTTCCCGCCCTCGCCCTGCCACTTGGCGGCCTGCTGGTTGCGCTCGTCGGCCCCGCGCCCGCCTTTGCCGTCGACGCTGGCTCGTTCGCGCTGTCGGCGCTCGCACTCGCCGGGGTCCGTCGTGCGCCCCATCCCGGCGCCAGCGAGTCGGCGGCGAGCGCGCACGCCGGGCCCGCCCCGCCGTGGCGCCGGAGCCACCGCGCCGAGCCGAGCGTGCGGCTCATCTGCGCCATCACCCTCGCCGCCAACCTAGGCTCCGGCGGAATGAGCGAGGTCGCGCTGCCTGACCTCGCTCACGGGCCACTGCATGCGGGGGCGACGGGTTACGGCCTGATGCTCGCCGCATTCGGCATCGGCGCGGTGGCCGGCACTCTGCTCGCCGCCCAGACCGGCCGTCTGCGCCGCCCGGCGCTCGTCGCGAGCTGGGCGTTCCTCGCTGAGGCGGGGTTCATGGCGGCCGTGCCCTATCTTGGCGATGCCACCGGCGCGGGGGTGATGCTGCTCGGCTTCGGCGCGCTCAACGGCTTCGCCAACGTGCTCACCATCACCGCCTTTCAGCGGTGGGCGCCGCGGGCGCTGCTCGGGCGGCTGATGAGCGTCCTCATGCTGGGGAGCCTCGGGGTCTTCCCGGTGTCGGTGCTGCTCGGCGGGATCGTCGTCCACGGCCTTGGGCCCGCGGCGTTCTTCCCGCTCGCCGCGGGGATGCTCACGGTCGCGCTGCTGGTGGCGCTGAGCTGCCGTTCGTGGCGCGATTTCGGCGCCGTCGCAGACCCATCCGCGGCGCCTGCCGCGGTCCGCGCCTAGCCTCACCCCCATGCAATTCGGAACCGCCTACTTTCCCACCCACGATGCGATGGGCCCCGCCGCCCTGGCCCGCCTGCTCGAGGACCACGGCCAGGAGTCGCTGTTCGTCGCCGAGCACACCCACACGCCGGCCTCGCGCGAGAGCGCCTATCCCGGCGGCGGGGAGCTCCCGCGCAAGTACAACCACACCTACGACCCGTTCGTGGCGCTCACCGCGGCGGCGGCGGTGACGAGCCGGCTGCGGATCGGCACCGGCATCTGCCTCGTCAACCAGCGTGACCCGATCATTACCGCCAAGGAGGTCGCCTCGGTCGACGACCTCTCCGGCGGGCGCTTCGAGTTCGGCGTCGGCGCCGGTTGGAACCGCGAGGAGATGCGCAATCACGGCACCGACCCGCGGACGCGGATGAAGCTCGTGACCGAGCGGATGCTCGCCATGGAGCAGATCTGGACGCAGGACGCCGCGAGCTTCCACGGCGAGTTCGTGGACTTCGACGACATCTGGATGTGGCCGAAGCCGGTCCAGCGCCCGCATCCACCGGTGCTCGTGGGCGGCGGCGGTCCCACCGTATTCGACCGGGTGCTCGCCTTCGGCGACGCGTGGTTCCCCAACTGGGGCGAGGTCGCCGACGACCTTGAGGCCCGGGTGGGGGAGCTGCGGGCCCGAGCCGAACGACCGATCGAGGTGATGGCGATGGGCGTGCCCGCTGACGCGACGGTGCTCGCCCGCTGCGAGACGCTCGGCGTCTCGCGAGTCCCCCACTGGCTGCCCTCCAGCGGGCGCGGCCCGGTGCAGGCGGCCCTCGAGCGCTGGGAGTCGGCGATCGCCGAGCTGCTCGGCGGCGGCTGAGCCGGTTGAACGCTGCGTCGGCTGGTCGGCGACCGAAGCCTCAGGTTGAGCCTCAGAGAACTGTTGCGCCGGACTCCGCGAGCTGCGCGAGCGTTCGCTCGGAATCCGCGGCATCGATCCCGCGCACCCGCGCGCGGTCGACCCGCACAGTAAAACCCAACTCCAGGGCGTCGCGGGCGGTGGCACCGACGCAGACATCGGTGGCGAGACCGACGAGCGTCACCGTATCCACGCCGTACTCGCGCAACAGGTCGCGCAGCCGGGTGGCCTCGAAGCCCGAGTAGCCCGGTCCGTCGACCGTCGTGCCCTTGTCGATCACCGCGTCCACCGAGTCGAGGGGGACGCGCGGGTCGATCTCGGCGCCGGGGGTGTCCTGCACGCAGTGCACCGGCCAGGGTCCGCCCTCGTCGGCGAACGAGCTGTGGTCCGCCGGATGCCAGTCGCGGGTGGCGACCACGACGTCGAAATCGCCGTCGCGGGCGAGCTGCGCGATCGGCGCGACCACCGCGTCGCCGTCGGGCACCGCAAGCGGTCCGCCGGCCAGGAAGTCGCACTGGAGGTCGACGATGACCAGGGCGTCGCTCACCGGCGGCTCGCGCGATACCCCGCGGAGGCGCGCTCCTGCATTGCGGCGACATCGAGCTCGCCGCGGTAGAACGCGCCCGCGAGCAGGAACACGGCTGCGCCGAGGAGGCACAGGATCGCGTCGCCGAAGCCGAAGCCCACCCACGCGGCGACGAATAGGAACCCGAGGAGGGCGGCGAATTGCTGGGAGGTCATGAGGGATCCCTTCTGGTTGGTTCGTAGCCGGTGAGCGTGACGTTCACCGGCATGACGGGAAGATGATGGCGCTCGAGCTCCTCGGCAACCCGGGAGCGGATCTCGCCGAGCACCGTGCGCACCGCGTCGGCGTCATCGAGGCCGACGTCGACGCTCAGCTCCTCGTCGCCGAGGCGACCGGTGACCCCCATCACGTGGGGATTGCGCTGGGCGGCGACCTCGGCGATCCGCTCGACCGCTCGCGGGCGCACGAGCGTCGCGCCGCCGGTGCTCTCAAGCCCCATGTCGGTGCGCGCAAAGTAGGGGCGCGGCAGCGACTGGGCGGCGAGGAACACAAAGAGCAGGAACAGGATGAGGCCGCCGAACCCGGCGATGAGCGACACGGCGGTCGAGAACTCGCCGCGGTTGAGGTGGGCGACCCAGTGGTAGACGCGCTGATAGTCGCTGATGCGCTCGATCGAGCCGGGGCCGACCTTGAGCGCGAGCAGCGCCGTGAGCACGCCGCCGTAGATGAGCAGCAGAGCGAAGATGATGGTGAGCGTGCGGGTGAGCAGTGCCCACGGCGCCCGGCGCAGGTTGACGCGCTGGCGAATCATGCGCTCTTCACCTTCGCCTCCTTGGGCTCGTCGAGTCGCACCCGCACGTCGGGCTTGAGGTTCAGCGGCTCGGCGAACGGGTCGATGCGGGTGTGCACGGCGTCGTCGACGGTCGCCAGATCGGGATCGGCGCCCCGGGAGGCCCGCACCTTCAGACGCCCGCTGCGTCCACTGCGCCGGAGCTTCACCTTGGGGCGGCGCACGCTGGTGACGCCAGGGGCGCGGACGGTCTCCTCCCGTGCCATCCGGCTGAGAATGCGCGGTCGCGCGTAGAGCCCGCCCTGCTCGGCATCGTCCTCCACGACGAGGACTCGCTCGCGACGGGACCCGAGCAGGCCGCGCAGCAGCAGCAGCCCGATGATCACCGCGACCACGCCGCCGGCGAGCGCAAGCGTCGCCGTCGAGCCGGAGGCGGTGAGCTGACTGAGGAAATGTCCGACGTGGCGGCGCACCGTGGGCAGGTGCAGCAGCCGGTCCGGGCGCGCGGAACCGAGCGAGATGAGGCCGCTCAGGCAGTAGAGGCCGACGCCGATCCCGACGAGCGCGATCGCGAGCATGAGCAGCACCTCGACCAGCCGTACGAACGCCTTGATGAGCAACATCACGCGACCTGGGGATCGGGCGACTCGACGTCGACGATCTCGATGGTCACCGACGCGGCGGAAAGCCCCGCCCGGCCGGCGGCTGCCTGCACCGCGGCGCGCACCCCGGCGGCGAGCGGGTGAAGCTCGACCAGGCCGCACACGAGACGTAGCGTGAGGTCATAGCCGCCCTCGGGCGCGACCGCCGAGGTGACCCCGGGTACGCGGGTGCCACCGCCGACGGTGGCGATCCTTCCGGCAACGCCGGCGTCGACGCGCACGACACCGGGGGTGGCCAGGGCGGCCTCGCGCGCGATCTCGGCGACGCGGACCCGTTCTGAGGGGCCGCTCGCCGCGGCGGTCTGTTCCACGCCGGTGTCGGGACTAGGCCGACTCTGAGGAGTCGTCGTCGTCCTCGCCGGGGAAGTACAGGTCGGTGACCGCGATATCGACGGCGGAGACGTGCAGGCCAGTGGTCCCCTCGATGCGGCGCACGACGTTGTCGCGGATTGCCTGGGAGACGGCCGGGATGGACTCGCCGTAATCGATGATCACGCTGATCGCGACCCGGGCGTCGGAGTCGGTGACCTCGACGTCGACCCCCTGCGTCGCGCTGTCGCCACCGGGCAGGCGCTGGGTGACTGCGCCGAGGGCACGGGCGACGGCGCCGCCGAGCCGGTGCACGCCGGCGACCTCGCGGGCGGCGAGGCCGGCCACCTTGGTGACGACCACCTCGGCGATCGTGGTGTTGCCGCGGTCGGTCTCCAGACGGCCGCGGGTCTCGTTCGCGGAGCTCCTGCTGGTCGATCCGGGTGAGGCGGTGGTCTCGGTCATCGTGTTCCTTTGGCTTGGGCGGCGCGCCTCCCGTCAGGCGGCGCTATCTACATCTACCCGAACGCGTGCACGCTCACTCCTGCGGAGCCTCGAGACCGTCGCGATCGGCCCACTCGAGCAGCGGTTCGATCGAGAACGGGGCGTCGTCGATCCCGGCCTGGAGATCCCCGAGCGCGGCGTAGCGGGCGGGCACGGTCGCGATCGTGAGCTCGGGCGGCAAGACGTCATCGAGCTCCGCCCACGCGAACGGGGCGCTCACCGTCGCCTCGGGGACGCCGCGCACTGAATACGCGCTCGCGATCGTGTGGTCGCGGGCGTTCTGGTTGAAGTCGACGAACACCTTGCGCGGGTCGCGCTCGCGCCGCCACCAGGTGGTGGTGGCGAGTTCCGGGGCGCGGCGCTCGAGCTCCTGCGCGAACGCGAGTGCGGCCCGACGGACGTCGGTGAAGCCGTGCGCGGGCGCGATCCGCACGTAGACGTGGATGCCTGAGCCGCCGGAGGTCTTCGGCCAGCCGACCGCGCCGAGCTCGTCGAGCAGCTCGTGGGCGAGCGCGGCCACGCGCTTGACGTCGCGCAGCGGGCACTCGTCTCCCGGATCGAGGTCGATGCGCCACTCGTCGGGGGACTCGACGTCGGCGCGACGCGAGTTCCACGGGTGGAATTCGACGGTCGACATCTGCACCGCCCAGATGACGCTCGCGAGCTCGGTGACGCACAGCTCGTCGGCGTGGCGACCGTAGCGCGGGAAGCTGACCCGGACGGTCTGAAGCCAGTCGGGCGCGCCGGGGGGGACCCGCTTCTGATGGACCTTCGGCTCGCTCGTGCCCTTGGGGAAGCGGTGAAGCATGCACGGCCGCTCGCGCAGTGCCCGCACGATTCCCTCACCGACGCTCAGGTAGTACTCGACGAGGTCGCGCTTGGTCTCGCCGCGGGCGGCGAAGTACACGCGGTCGGGATTCGAGATGCGCAACGTGCGCCCGCCGACTTCGATCTCCTCTGCTTCGCCCGCCATCGCGGGGCGGATGTTCGCAGTCCCCGAACGCTCAGGCGAGCGACCACAGGCCCTCGAAGCCGATGTGCTCCTCGGTGGCCACCCGGCCGAGCGCCTCCCGCGCCGCGTCGAGCTCGATGTCACACACCGCGGCGACCTCGGCGGTGGCGAGCGGCTCCCCCGCCCAGGCGAGCACTTCGGCGACGTCCCCGGGGTCCTCGCGGCGCGCGAGCTCCGGTGCGAGGTTGGCGATCGCCACCTCGTAGGCGGCGAGCGGCTGAAAGCCCGGCACGCTCACCGTGCGCCCGTCGTGGGACAGCTCCCACGAGGGACACGTGTAGCGCCAGCCACCGTCGTCGGTGGCGGCGAGCTTGCCGTTCAGCGCGATCGCCTCGGGGCTCGGGGCTCGCGCGGCGGCCATGTCCTCGCGCAGCGCGGCCTCGGTCTCGGCTTCGGCAAGCCAGCCGTCGAGCTCGCCGGGGTCGATCCCCGCCAACGCCGCCGCCCGGTGCAGGGTGCCGGCCTCGTCGAGCTCATCGCCGGCGAAGTTGCGGACCCGCAGCGCGCGCAGCATCGCGCGCTCGCGCTCCGGGGCGTGACGGCGCACCGCGACCACCGCTCGGCAGGCGGGGATCGTGCCGGCCAGCCGCGACCGCTCGGCGGTGTCCATCGGCATGTGGTGGCGGTGGGCCAGCTGCGCGGATCCCCGGGCGAGCATCGCAGTGGTGAGCCCGTGCGCCTCCATCTCGGCGCCGTCCTCATGCAGGCCGACCATCCGCGGTCGCGAGTGCAGCCCTTCGCCGTAGAGCCACTCGATGCGCCGGCGGGCAGGTTCCGCGGACCAGGCGAACGGACAGGCGGGGTCGCTGTACTCGGTGATCTCGATCATGGCCATGGTCCGTGTCTACCCGCGATCACAGTCCTTGCTCCGCCACGATGCGACCCGTCGTGGCGGCATCGCGCAGCGCCTCGAAGTCGCGTTCGCTCTGATCGGCCTAGCGTTCGGCGAACCGCGCCATCGCGCGATCGAACCCGGTGCCGGATCCCAGATAGCCGGAGATCGCAACCGGGTCGCCGGACCGGGCGTGGGCCCGCGCGAGCGCCCAGCCGCACAGCTCGCCGTAGCGCGTCAGCAATTCGGGGTTCATCGTCTCCACCGGGGCCGACCCCTTGCCGTCCCACAGCTGGCGCACGTAGAAATCGCGGCTGATGCCGTCGATCCAGGTCGTCCGGATCCAGCCGAGCATGATGTCGCTGGTCGCCTGCATCAGACGCTGGCCCTCGACGACGCGGCGGCCGTGGTTGGCGAACCGGCTGGCGCCGAGGTAGGGCTCGAGCACCGACGGCTGAGCCTCCTTGAGCTGCAGGAACAGCAGGTCGCCGTCGTCGCGACCGAGCATCAGCGCGATCACCGCGCGCAGGCCAACGCTTCCCACCCCGACGACCTTGCGTGCTGCGTGTACGTGGCGGTAGCGCTCGAGCAGCGTCCGGCGATCGGGTGACAGCGTCGCGCGGTGGGACTTGATCACCGCCTCGACGAGGTGCTCGAGGCCCTCGAGATCTCCGGACGCGAGCTTCTCGAGGGGCACGATCAGCGGTGGATCGTGGACGATCCGCGGTCCCTCCGCGGTGGTCTTGGTGAGCTTGGCGAACGCGCGCAGGCTGTCCTTGGCGCGGGCCTTGGCGATGTCGCGCTCGAAGCGCTCGCGCTGACGGCGGTTCACTCGCTGTGCGAAGCCGGTGAGCAGTTCCTGCAGGTCGCGGTCGATCTCCGTGTACCAGAGCTCGACGGCGCGCATCTGGGCCAGATTTCGCATCGACCCGCGATAGGACCGCGCCGCCGCCCGGGTGATCGCTTCCCGCTCCCGGTCGTCGAAGCCGCGGTCGCGCCCGGCGCCCCCGGCCCTCGCGCCGAGGCGTTGCCGGCCCACGCGCACGGACCCGGCACCGGGTCGGGGAAGGCGGTGAGGCGGCCCACGAGACGCCGATCCGGTCCCGCGTAGGTGCCGAAGTTCGACAGGTGGGCGTCTCCGCATAGCTGCACCGTGCGTGTGGTCCGTGGCGTGCAGGCGAGATCGGATGCCATTACCGCGGCGGCGCCGCGAAAGAACGTGAACGGCGAGACGAGCATGCGGCCGTAGCGGATCGGGCTCAGCTCTGACACCCGCGTGCTCGCCTGCGCCGCGAGCAGGCCGACCGGGTCGCGACGATCGGCGGCCGGCTGCCACTCACCGTGCGCCGAGCGCGGCGCGGCCCCCCCCCCCGACCCCGCCGGGCGCGGTCGTCGGGAGTGGGGCGTACCTCGACGCCGGTGAGCATCGCCAGATGCTACGTCTCGCCCGGGATTGCGGCAGCGATGGAATTAGCCACGCTTTACTGAGGGTCATGCCGGAGCTCCCCGAGGCCGAACGTGCCCGCCAGACCATCGAGAAGGCGCTGCGCCGGCGGGTGGCGGAGGTCGAGGACGGGGATGAGTACGTCTGCCGGCCTCACCAGCCCGGCGAGATCGACGATGCACTGCGCGGTCATGAGCTCGTCGCCGCTCACCGGCGGGGGAAGTTCCTGTGGCTCGAGACCGACGAGGGGCCGACGCTCGGCCTGCACCTGGGAATGGCGGGGCGGATCCTCGTCGACCGGGCGGCGGTGACACCGTCGAAGTGGGACCGCTTCGCGTTGCGCTTCGAGGACGGGTCGCGTCTCGCGCTGCGCGACAAGCGGCGGCTCAGCCGCGCCCAGATCGACCCCGACTACAGCCACATCGGCCCCGACGCCGGCGAGATCGGCCGCGACGCGTTCCGGGGGCGCATCGGCCGAGGCCACACCGCGGTGAAGGCACGGCTGCTCAACCAGGGCGCCCTGGCGGGCGTCGGCAACCTGCTCGCCGACCAGACGCTGTGGCAGGCGCGGATCGACCCCACCCGCGACACCGGATCGCTGTCGGTGGACGAGCTCGACCGGCTGCGCCGCGAGCTGCGCAAGGCGATCCGCGCGGCGATCCGCGAGGGCGGCGTGCACACCGGGGAGTTCATTCCCGCCCGCCGCGGGGAGCGGCTGTGCCCCCGCGAAGGCCATCCGCTCACCCGCGCGACGGTCGGCGGGCGCACCACCTACTGGTGCCCGGAGTGCCAGCGGTGAGCACTCGGGTGGCGAGCGCCACGGTGCTCGAGCGGCTCGTCGACCGCTTCGATCCCGAGCTGTTCTGGCCGATGCGCGCGCGGGCACGGATCCGCCTCATCGGCGGGGAGGAGGGTGCGCGCGACGTCGTGTTCGCCGGCGATCGCGCGTTCCTCGTGGCACCCTCCGGACGTCCCGACGCGGTGCTGAGCGCCGACGCCGACGCGTGGGAGACGATCGTCGCCGACCTGCGCGGCGGCCTCGACGCGTTTCGCGACGGGCGCCTGCGTGTGCGCCGCGACCTGCACCTCGGCATCGGCTTCCTTGCCGCCACCGCTGACAGCGGCGAGCGCGCCGGCCTGCGCTTCGCCCAGATTCTCACCGTCGCCGGGGAGATCTCGATCAACGAGGCCGGCAGCGGCCCGCCGGTGCTGCTCGTCCACGGCCTGGGGGCGACCAAGGTCTCGCTGCTGCCCACGGTGGCCGCGCTCGCCGCCGCGGGCTTTCGCGCGATCGCGCTCGACCTGCCCGGGTTCGGCGACTCGGCGAAGCCGATCCGCGCGCCCTACCACGCTCCGTATTTCGCCGGCGCGCTCGTCGCGCTGATGGATGCCCTCGGCGTCGTGCGCGCCGATGTCGTCGGCAACTCGCTGGGCGGCCGGATCGCCCTGGAGATGGGGCTGCGATTCCCCGAGCGCGTCGGACGCATTGGAATGCTCGCGCCGTCGCTCGCATGGCTGCGCGGGCGACCGTTCGCTCCGCTGCTGCGCCTCGTCGACCCCCATGTCGGGCTCGTGCAGCCCGCGCCGCGCCGGGTGGTGGACGCGATCGTGCGCGCCGTGGTGCCGGGCGCCGGCGAGGAGCAGTGGACGGCGGCGGGCGTCGACGAGTTTCTACGCTCCTACCTCACCCCGCGGGGGCGGGCCGCGTTCTACGCGGCGGCGCGCAACATCTACCTCGAGGAGCCGGCGGGGCCGCGCGGGCTGTGGACCCGGCTGCCCGGGCTCGAGGTCCCCTCGCTGTGGGTGTGGGGCCGGCAGGATCGGATCGTGCCGATCGGCTTCGCCGACCATGTCCGCGAGGCGCTGCCGGGCTCCGAGCACCTCGAGCTCGACTGCGGCCACGTGCCCCAGCTCGAGGCGCCGCTCGAGACCCACGCGGCGCTCGCGGCGTTCCTCGAGCGGGCGCGCTGAGCCAGCGCGGCTCGGCGTCGCCGTCAGCGGCCCTCGCCGCGCTCGGTGAACGCCCGCAGCGCGTCGGCGCCACCGGAGGCGAGCGGCTCGCCGTGAGCGAGCAGCAGCGCGTCGAAGTCCAGGGAGTCCACGAGCGCAGCGAGCGCCGCCCGCAGCCCCTGCTTCACCGCGTCGGGGTCCTCGCCGAGCAGCGAGTCCGGGAAGAACGCGAGCCCCGAGCCGTCGTGGTGAACCGCGTCGGCGAGCAACAGCGCTCCCGGACCCGTATCGATGTGCAGCGCCCCCTCGTCGGCGGCGAGCACCCCGATGTGCAGAGCGGTGATGCCGGATGCGACCTCCGCGGTGCCCTCGGGCCACGCGGTGACGCCGTGTCCCGCGGCGCCGAGGTGGGCGACCGCCTGCGGCGAGGCGTGCATCGGTATCCCGAAGCGCTCGGCGTACGCATGAGCGTCGCGCAGGTGATGGCCGCTTGAGAGCAGCACCCGCTCGGGCCGCTCGGGGAGTGCGTCGAGCCCCTCCGCGGGGACGTGGGGGTCGATGACGACCTTACCGGACGCGATCAGGTACGAGCTGCCGCGGGCGCCGCTTGCCTGGTTGACCGCCGTCCAGTGGTAGACGCCGGGGATCACCTGCTGCATCTCGTCCTCCTCGTTCGACGGTCTGAGCGCTGCGGCTACCCAGCGGGAGCGATGTGGAAAACCGGGTCGGCGGGTGTGGAACGCACAGAGCCCTCGCCGCGTCCTCGTAGACAACGTTGCACCGCAGCGCACTCACTGCGTGACGGTACGCCGGCCTCGCCCCGCTTCAGAGCGGCAGTCATGTGGCGAATGAGTCAGCGCACCGGCTTGGCGTCGGAAGGGCCGCCAGTGGGACGGAGCAGCCACTGGTCGTCTGCGCACTCTGGTTGCGCTGTTCTGGCGCGCGTGGGAAGCTGGCTGCGTTCGGCAGCTCGGCGCGGGAGAGAGGAGGCGACGGTGATGAACGGAGTCTTTGTCATCTCGCGCCTTGGAGCCCGTCGTCACTGTTGAGCGTCTCGCGGCGCATCTCCGAAGCGAAACTCGTGCCCTACATCTTCACGATGCTTGACGACCCTGAGGTCGACATCGACCTGCTCTTGAGTGGGCTTGACGATCCGGTTGCTCAGGCCCGCCTGACCCGCCAGGTGGGGGCGGGCTCGGTCCGTCCAGAGTGGTGTTGGCTTGCCCTCAACCCAGCCGGTCAGGTCGTGGCCCGCCACCGGTGGTGGGGACCGCAGGACGCTCGGCGACCACTGGGCGTCGATCTGCTGAGCGTTGAGGAACACGATCCCGCGGTGCAGTTGCTTGCCAGCGCCCGTGATCAGCTGGGTGTGGATGACGCCTGGTGCGAAGTGACGGCGCCGACCGCCGCGGCCGACGGCGCGAGTGAGGCGCATCGTGACCTTGTCGCGGTGCTCACCGCGAGCGGTTTTGCGTTTGAGGTTGCGCGAGTCAAGCTCGAACGGACAGCCAGCATCGATCCCCGGCCGGATCTCGGTCGGCTGGCGTTTCGCCCAGCTCACACCCTCGACGGCGGGATGCTTGTAGCGTTGTTTCAGGCGGTCGCCAACGGCTCACTCGACCACGGCATGACCGTGGACCGTGACGAGGTCGGCGCCGAGCGGGAAGCGCGGGAACGCCTGACGCGGGCACGGGCCTACCGGGGCGAGCCGGACTGGTTCAGCGTTGCCTTCAACGCTGAAGGGCATCCGGTCGGCTACGTCGTTGCCTGCCTCATGGAGGACGAGATCGCCGTCGTTGCCGAGATCGGCGTCGCCGCCGGTCACCGCGGACGCGGATACGTCAACGACCTGCTCGCCCGCGCGACCCGCCAGCTGGTCGCGCACGGCGCCGAGCGGATCGTGGCCGACACCGACCTCGCCAATGCTCCGATGCGCGCGGCATTCGCGACCGCGGGCTACCGAGAGGAACGTTGGCGCGATGACTACCAATGGCGACGCCCACGCACCGGTGATCGAGCGACGTCACAAGAGGACTGATGTTGATACGACTCCGGGATTCCGTCGGCTGACCGTCGCTGCGAGCCGTATGAGCCTTCGAGCAGAGCCGAGACGCTCGGATCGCGCGACGAACCGGAAGTCTCGTCGGCCCCCAGCCAGCTCACCGTAGTCCAGCCGCAGCGAGGACTTCGTCGGCCAACGCCGCTGGTGTGAGTCTGTCCGAGCGCAGCATCAGCGTCCCACCCGGCTGCCGCGCGGCGGCGGCGACCCCCGCATCGATGGGACTCAGGACCCACTCAAGAGCGGTCCCGCTCGCTCCCGGATTCTCGGCGCTGCCGCGCGAGCGCTGAGTCGCTGTCGTAGTGCGATGGCGTCCGCTTCTAGAAAGACGCACAGCACCTCCTCGCCCGCGCCGGCTAAGCCGCCGAGGACCTCGTCCCGGTAGGGATCGTAGATGAGCGACATCGGAACGATCAGGGTGTCCGCATGATGTTTTCGCAGCGAGAGTGCCGTCGCGAGAACCAGTTCCCGCCAGCTCGGCAAGCAAGGACGCCGCGGCGGAGATCGTTACAGAGCGCACAAAGTGTCCCACTCCGTTCCGCAGATCGCAACCGCGAGGCTCACCGGCTCACGGGCAGCCACCAGCGCCTCGTCGATGGCACGGTCATCACTCTGGTGTCGCCAACGATGATGGAGAAGCGGGAGGGCTACTCGTCGGTTGCTTCCGGCTCGACTTCGACCGCGCCTTCGTTGCCGCCGGGCAACGGTCTCCGCGGCTCACGGACGCCGACTCCACCGTCGCCGCCACCGCGGCCCCGCCCACCGTGTCTGCGGCGCCTGCTGCGACCGCTTCGTCGTTGACGTGGGCTGTCGCCACTGTTGGGATCGTCGGAGGTGCCGCCTTCGTCCATCGCCGCTGACGCTCCTACCGCCGGCGACCAGCGGCCAATCGAGCCAACGTAGGTTCGCAGCCCGTCGGCAGAACCCGTCAGCCCGTCCCAACCTCGGTCCGCAGGGGCAGATCTCATCTCTACTCCCACATCCCGAGCTACTGGCAAAGCGCGGAGAGTGTGGCCTTCAGTCCAGTGATGGTGCGCAGTCAGACGTACGGATCCCGGGCATACTCCGCGCCGTGGCTGCTCCGACGCCGTACCTCCATTTACCTGGCACCGCCCGGCAAGCCCTCTCGTTCTACGCGGACGTGTTCGGCGGCGGCGCGCAGCTTTACACGTTCGCCGAGTTCGAGCGCGCCGACGGGCCACCCGACGCCATCGCACACGGGTATCTCATCGACTCGCCGGTCGCGCTGTTCGCTGCCGACAGCGCCGGGGACGAGCCGCCGTTCAGAGCTCAAGGGCTCATGCTCTCGCTACTGGGCAGCGCAGACTCCGTAACGCTGCGCCGATGGTTCGCGCGTCTCGCGGAGGGCGGCCGCGTCGTTGACGATCTTCAACGCCGCCCATGGGGAGCCTCAGACGGGCAGGTCATCGACCGCTACGGCGTGCACTGGCTGATCGGGTTCGAGGACGACACGGACGCCTGACGCCCGCTGGTCCCGCCCAGTCTCAGCGATCCGCTTCTGCATCCACCACGACGAGATGTGACCGCCACTTCGAGGTAGGCGTTGGGATCGAGCGGGCGCTCGCGCATTCCTGCCGAGGCGTGGGTGAGCCGTGCCTGGCGGGCCGGGTCGCGCCATGCTTCGGCGCACCGTGTTGAGAAGGTCGTGAAGCCGGTGTCGTGCGCGATCTCGGCGCCAGGTCGGCGAGCACTTGGATCGTCCGCGGTCTCTGCAATAGCGTTCTGAGATGAAGATGCCCCGAGCGGTCCGTTCCCTTGGTGAGGTCGCGTTACGCGTCAACGACCTTGAGGTCATGCGCGAGTTCTACGAGAAGGTCGTGGGGCTGGAGCTGATGCGCGAGTTCCCCGGCATTGCGTTCTTCCGCCTCGGCGAGGGATATGGCGGGCACACGACGATCCTCGCCCTGTTCGATCGCGACGCAGCAGTGGGAACCGAGCGGACCACGCTCGATCATTTTGCGTTCACGATCGACATCGCCGACTACGACACCGAGAGGGAGCGGCTCCGGACCGCCGGTCTGGAGGTGCGGCCAGTCGTGTTTGACTGGGTGGGCTGGCGCTCGCTGTTCTTTCGCGACCCAGAGGGCAACCACGTGGAGTTCGTGTGCCGGGACCCAGAGCTGATCCCAGAATGACTCAGCCAGCGGCCCCCGGCCCTGCTGCGCGGTCGGGCTTCCGGTCTGGTTGGACTTCTCCTTCAGGGTCGTGGCTACGAGTACCCGCCTCGGTGGGCTTCCTATGCTGCGCGACCCGACGCACCCGCCGCAGGGGGCCGCAACAGCGAGTTACTCGAAGTCACCGAGGTCGACCGGCGGAAGGTCTCGCACCTCGTCCTTGGTGAGGTTGACCTCCACCTCGTCGCCGATCCTGCGCACGGCACTGATCGGGATCGCGACTCGCCTTTTCCCCCAGAGGTGCCCCTCGTCGAGAAGCACGTGAGTCACGTGGTGATCAGCGGGATCGATCACCAGCCCTTGAACGCGCCCGATCTCCCCGTCGGTAGCCCGCACGTGATCTCCCCGGCGCACCTCGACCTCATCCGCGGGCACCCTGTCAGAGATCAGCGGCTGCGGGGCGGCGCCCATGCCTCTCATGCCTCCGATTCCCATACCCATGCCGCCGCCAGCGAGGCCGTAGTAGGGGAGCGACAACATCTGATCCTGTCCGTAGCTCCACGGCCCACCCCCACCGGGCAGAAACTGGACCTCCTCGGCATCCTCGAGCGCGCGAAACTCAGATGTCGTGCACCGCAGCCGAATCTCGCCCTGAGCGGAGGCGACCAGATCGATCGGGACAAGATGACCCACACCCTGTTGATGCTTTGCCTCGACCACGAGATGTGTGATCGCGATGGCGACGGGATCGACGACGACGCGTCTGAGCTCCCCGCACGGGCCGTCACTGCACGCGACGTCGCTTCCGATGTTGTACTCGACGGTTTGATTCATCGACTGCCTCTCGGTTCGAGCCTCTGCCGAACGCCATCAGCGACACCGGCCGGTAATTGGGTGCTCCTCTGCTCACCGTACGGTGCGAGCAAGCTCCACCGAGCCAACGCCACGGCTCCTCGGCCGCTCCCCACCGTGGACCACTCCGACGCCTACTACGAGAACTGGCCATGAGCGCGGCCGTCGAACGGCGTCTGAAGCACCGGTATGCCGGCGAGTGTGCCGAAAAGAAATCGCCTTCACGAACAACGGGGGCTGCGGGCGGATTGCTGTGGGCGCCGGTCGGGGTCCGAGAGCGGCAGCTTCGGCGATCGTGCTCCGCCGGCAATCAAGCTAACCCCTCGTCGGCCGGTCTCATCACCGCACGCGGACGCAAGAAGCAGGAGCGCCGCGATGTAGCCTCTCCTCGTGCGGGTCTCCGAGACCATCGAGATCGAACGAGGGATCGACGAGGTTTGGAACTTCGTCTGCGATCCCACGAACGATCCGACTTGGTGTCCGAAGGTCAAGTCCGTCGAACGCGCAGGTCCGAACCGGTGGCGTGTCCACCATGCGCCCATGCCGCTAAGGCCGGTCGCTGTTCTCACCGTCGACCAGGTCGCCGCAGAAGCGCCTCACCGATTGGTTCTTCGCGAGGAGGATGAAACGTCGGTCTTCGACGTCGAATATCACCTGCAGCCCACTCCGTCAGGAATGCGCTTTACGCAGATCAGCGACTTCAGATGGAAAACTCTTCCCGCGGTCGTGCAACGAGTCCTAACGGCAGGTGTTCGCCGGGACGTCCGCCGGCAGCTGCGTGAACTGAAACGAACGCTCGAGACGGCCGGATAGAGGCCACCCCCGGCGGGCCAACCGAGCGCCGCTATCAGCCCGAGGTGAGAACCCTAGGGGCTCGCGGAACGTCCGCGCCGTTACCCTGGAATCCACCGACGCGACGCT
>CAXTTD010000016.1:0-20097 GCA_964246945.1 uncultured Solirubrobacteraceae bacterium
GCTACCGGCCCCCGGTGGTCACAGGCTCCGAGTATCGCTCGCCCAACCACCGTCGCCCCAACGCGTGCTCCCTGGCGTCATTCACATCGGTCAGAGCACCCAGAAGCAACTTGATCTGGCGACCTACACATTTAATCACCACGAGTTGCAGATCATTGTCTCGCGCCCACCCGTCCTGTCATAACGATCATTCGTTTCCTCGACCCGTTCCTTGGGTCGTGACTTCCTCCTGATCCAGGATTTACGTGACGCGTGCTCTGCGCCTGCGTAGAGCCCTGATCAGACGATGGGGGTGCGACGTAGCCGGTCGCCGCATTTCCGAATTCGGCAAGCCATCGCGGTGTCCGAGAGTCCGCCGCTCAGCGTGGGCGACGCGCGTCGGCGTGCCCACAGGCGACCCGGCGGATAGCCTGCCCAGGGACCGTGAAGCCGCTGTGAGCACGCCGCGCGCAACGAGATACCCCAGACGGTGCATTGTCGCGCTGACACCGTCGACGCTTGATCACGACCCGCTGGTGGCGGTGGCGGTGGCGGCCCGTCTGCCTCGCAGCTTCTTCCTTCGGACGGATTGAGCCGCCTCGGACTTACGCTCTCACCGCCAAGATGACGCTGTGCCGGTGCGTGCTCTGCGACGACTGCGTGCGCGCACCAGGACCCCGAGGCGTCCTCAGCGCTGAAAGGCGCTCAACCAATCGATTACGAGCTCTACTCGACGTCAGAACGGATGCGGTCCCCTCATCCATTGGTCGAAGTGGACCGCTGCCTTGAACAGTCGAAGGTGACGATCCCCGACCACATTCTTTATCGAGCGTTCGTCACACAAGGCCTGGGCGCTGCCGGCGGGCGAGACGCGGCAGGTAGCTGTAAGGCACGGCGGTTAAAGCGACGATCAATCTGGCGCCTGCTTTGGCTTCCCTGACGGCGCCCGTCCGGACGAGTGGTTTGCGACGTTTCAACCGCCCCGCGGACTCCGGAGCCGCGGCGCGCAGATCGACGTGGACGCTCCGGGCGTTGGTCAGGCCTGCGCCTGCAGTTCCGCGGTGATGATCTCGAACTGCTTAGCCATCTCATCTGCGAGAGCCTTGGCGGCCGAGAGTGGCCGCACCATGACGCAGAACTCGCTGATGAGCCCTTCGTCGTTGTGGCGCAGGAGGTCGCAGCCGTGTATGTCGCGATTGCCGACTCGTGCCTTGAACACGAGGACATGGTCACGTCCGTCGGGGTGGTTGATCTCCCGTATGTAGTGGAAGTCCTCAAACGCCCGGTCGGCGCCGCGCAGGATCGCGGCGACGAGTGTCCGGCCATGGTAGGGCTGGAAGGCGACCGGGCTGAGGAAGGTCACGTCCTCGGCCAGGAGTGTGGAGAACGCGCCGAGATTGTGGGCCTCGACGGCGTGGCGGAACGGGTGCATGGGGTGTCCTCTCTGGTGTCTCTGTCACGAGAACGCGCTGTCATCGCATGACTAGAAGATGACCGTTGCCAGCCATCACCCTTCGCGGGCTCGACTTAGCCCGAACTTCTCCGGGGGTAGTGGTGCAGCGTTGCTTTTGCGAGGGAATGAGATCAGGCCGCAGGCTCCGCTTTTTGGCAGCGCTCTTGTACTTGGGCGGCGTCCGCGCTCATCTGCTGCATCAGCTCCACCAGCTCGGTTTCTTTCTCCTTCCGCGCGAGCGTCGCGACCTGCTTGGTCGCGACCTGAGCGGCCTGCGCCAAGCCGAGCACCTCGGCAAGCTTCTCATCAAGGTGGGTCAGTTCGGCCATACGTCTCCCTTAGGTCAGATGGAACCGCATCCCGTATCTACCCGGTCCTGCCACCCGACCACGGCGCCCCAACAAGCATCCGATCACTCACGAGCGAAGCCGTACCGAGGGCGCCGAGGCAGAGCAGATGCCAAGCATGCCGCCGCCGACGACCTTCAATCCCGCGGCGGGCTGGCGACTCAGACGGGCATTGCTCACGACCGCTTTGACTCGCCCGCTACGCGCGACCTGACGCGCGCTTTGCGGCGGTTGCGCTCATCCGCGGCGACGGCTCCGGACGAGCGCTCCGCCACGGAAGGAGGCGCCGACGGACCTGTGCGCTGAGGTGCGCCTCCCGCCGACACCAGGGCTCGCGCCTGGTGACGCCTACCTCAAGCCGCCGGCGCTATGACAGATGCGCTGGTGACTGCTGCTGGCCACTAACGTCGGAGGCACCCCGTCCTCATCACGCGGGAGAGCCGCGGGAAGCTGTCGTCGGGCCGAGCGATGAGGTTCGCGGTACCCCATGGTCTTTAGTAGGACCGCACGCAAGGGAGGAGACGCCGTGTCTGCAACCGTTCTGTACATGTCCGTGTCCCTGGACGGATTCGTCGCCGGCCCCAATGCGGGACCCGGCAACGGGCTCGGCGACGGCGGGGAACGGCTGCACGAGTAGCTGCAATTGAGGCGCGCCGACCTGGGCTCGGGAGTTCCCGGTCGTCCGGCTGGCGTCAACGGTCAGCTTTCGACGAGTTCATGGCTACCGGCGCGGTCGTCGCCGGCCGGGGGAGCTTCGAGCCCGCCGGGGGCTGGGGCGGCGACCACCACGACGGCGTGCCGATCTGGGTCCTCCGCCGGCCGCCCGGCATCGACGTGAGCCAGTGGCCGCTGGTCACCTATACAGACGACGTTAAGCGCGCGATGACCGACGCCAAGCGCGCGGCGGGCGAGAAGAATGTCCTGGTCCACGGCGCCGCGACGGCGCAGCTCGCGCTCGCTGCCGGTCTCCTCGACGAGCTCGAGCTCCATGTCATCCCATTGATCCTTGGACAAGGGCGCCGTATGTTCGACAACCTCGGGCCCGCGCACATCGCCCTACACCGCACCCGGATGATCGAGGGCGAGGACGGCGTCACCCACATGCACTACCGCCTCGCGCGTTGAACCCAGCGCGGCTCCGCTACCCCCTCCGGGTGCGACCGCAGGCGTTTCAACGCGCTCGTGGCACCCTCCGGCCGAGTCATCCCGAGCGCAGAAGCAGGTCTCAAGTCACCGACAGTGCCGCTCGTCCAGCGCGTGGTCGGATGGGTACTCTCGGCCGCTTCGACCACACGGCGATGACTTCGTAGCGTTGAGCGCGTCATGACCGTGGTGGACCGGCTCGCGCGAGGCGGACGCGGTCGGTGGTGACGGTGCGCTCCATGACACTCGAGAGTCACGGCGGCGACCGTCCCCCGTCGTCGCTGTGTGACGCGAAGAAAACTGGCACCCTCGTCGGCCGGCGGCTTCGCGGCTTGCCGACGAGAATCCCGGACCGGTCAGCTCTTGCGCGCCTGAGTGCGCGTGCTGCGGCGCTGCAGCTCGGCGGCGCGGGCGGCGATGCGGTCCTCGTCGGTCACGAGGTGCCAGCGCGTCGCCGCGCGCGAACCGGTACGACGGATCTGCCCGGCGTCTTCCTGCTCCTTGAGCAGCGCGAGGATCGCGGCGGGGTCACCATGAGTCATCTGCGCGAGCTCGCGGGTCCTCAGGCCACCTGACTCGCGCAGCAGCGCCGTCAGCTTGCCGACCGGGACGACCGCGTAGCTCGGCCTTGCCGGGCGGCGGACCCGGCGCGGCGTGGCCGAGATCTGCGCTCCCTTCGATTCGACGAGCAGCGCCGATCGCGCGCCGTTGAGCTGGGTCAGCTCGCCATCGAGCTCGGCCAGCCGGCGATCGATGCTCTCCACGATGTTCGCGATGCTCACAACTCACAGCCTAGGAGAAGTCGCGAAGACGCTCCCCGGGCACGGATGGCGATGGCCCGGCGCCCCAGCGGCAGCGGGCGCCGAGGGCCATCCGGATGGCGACGTATCTCGAGACCGAGCGGATTCTCGCCGACGGCCCCGTTCGCCGGGCCGGCAGCGGACGGCCGGCCTTCCGGGCGGATCGATCCTCCGGCGCTGTCGACGCGGGACGATTCCTAAATCACCCAAGCGCTCGCCCGTGATGCGGCGACACGACGGACGGAAGCGAGCGCCCGAGCAGGGAAAGCTGAGCGTGGCGGCGACGGACCTGCCACGGTCTCGCCGACGAGGCAGCGGGGGGGTCACGCGTCGCTGGGCGAGCGCCAGAAGCCGGCATGAACTTGTCGGGCTTCGGCAAGGTTGAACGGGCCAGCGACGGTGATGTGGCGCCGTCCCGCGTCGAAGACGGCGCGACACGGCAGCGCGAGCGTCGGGTTCTTCGGGTCGTTGCCGGTGAGCTCATGGAGCGTGGTTTCCGCCAGCGCGTAGATGACGGTGGTGATACCGGACCAGTAGATGGCGCCGGCGCACATTGCGCATGGTTCGGTGCTGGTGTAAAGCGTTGTGTCAGCCAGCTCTTCCGGCGCATAGGCCACGGTTGCTGTGCGGACGAGATTGGTTTCGGCGTGACCGGTGGCGTCGTGGGTGGTGACCACCGTGTTCTCCGCAGTGAGCAGGACGCGACCGTCCAGGTCTGCAAGCAGCGCCCCGAAAGGATGGTTGCCGTGCGCCCGCGCGTCGCGAGCGATCTCGATCGCCTGCAGGAGCAGCTGCTCGTGAGACGGCACACGCGTGATCTTAGGTGTGGCCTCACGCCGAGCTCGTCCTCTCTGACGACGTACCTTGACCACCGGCGTCGTGAGGCGCCGGGCGTCCCGACCGACGGCGCTTGCCTGGGGCATAGGTGCGGCTCTGGCCTGGCGGGCACTGCGCTGCGGGTCGACTTCTCAGACGGCGGGTTCCCTGAGATCATCTGGCTGGACACGCGTACGGGCGTCTCCATCCAGGAGAAGGACGGCGCCACCTCCGCCACGGCCTTCGAGGTCAAGCGAGTCGACGCCGCGCCCCTGCCCACGCGGGTCTCTCCCGCCCAGCGTCTGCGCCAGTGGTGCGTCTCGTGAATGGCTGGACACCGAGAGGTGCGGCTGGCCAACGGGGGCATGTTCGGGGGCACGGCGTTCAGGATGCGGGACGTGCGACAACGCCCTTCTCATCCCCCGCCGAGAGTCCTCACGCCCGTTGCGCGTGAGAGAATGCGGCGATGCCCGACGTCTTTTCCGCCGAGTTCGCGTACGACCCTGAGGACCCTGTCGGTTACCGCTGCGGCGCGGCTCTGGTCGGCCAGCAGGCGGGTGCCAGAGACACCAACGTCAAGCTCTACGAGATGCCGCCCGGCGAGAGCTTGTGCCCCTACCACTACGAGTTCGAGGAGGAGTGGTTGTTGCTGCTCTCTGGCGAACTGGTGCTGCGCACCCCCGACGGCGAGCGTCCGCTCACTACCGGGGAGCTGGTCTGTTTTCCCGCCGGGCCCGAAGGTGCGCACAAGGTCACCAACCGCGGACGAAAGCCCGCCCGGCTTCTGATGCTCTCAAGCGCGCGCGAGCCGGCCGTGTGCGTGTACCCCGATAGCGAAAAGGTCAGCGTGTTTACGCCGAACGCCGCCGATCACTTCATGTTCTGTCGACGCAACGGCGACGAGCCGTACTACGCCGGCGAGGCGTAACCAACGTTGAATCCAAGCCCGGGCACCGCAGGCGCGCCGCTAACGACGCCTTCTGCGCGAACGGTCTCGTACGGGGATTCGTCAGCGGGCATCGAACGCCATCGGTTGCCGCGTCGCGCGGGCGGAGGCAACGGCCCCCGCCGATCGTGGCGAGCAGGTCCGATACCGCCGACGTGTCGCCGGCGTCGGAGATCAGCGCGACGTAGCCGTCGGGGCGGATCAGGACGAGGGTGCGGTCGCCCGCGCCGTAGGCGCCGGCGAGGTGGCCCTGGGTGTCGGCGATGTCGTCGGGGCCGGCCGGATGTCCGACAACGTGGAGGGTCCTCAGGTCGGAGGGAAGGGCGTCGACCGAAGGCATGGCTCCGAAGCTCGGCAGCGTGAAGCGCCCGCCGCGCGTCAGTTCGAACAGCCGGCACTCGCAGTCCACCGTCATCAGCTCGGCCGCGTAGCTGTCGAGCAGCGCTGGGGTACCGCCCTTCGCAACCGCCGCGAGCTTCCAGCCGAGGTTGTAGGAGTCCTGGATGCCGGTGTTCATCCCCTGGCCGCCGGCAGGCGAGTGGATGTGCGCCGCGTCGCCGGCGAGGAACACGTCACCCTCGCGATAGCGTCGACGAGGCGGATGTTGGCGCGCCACAGCGACGACCACTCCGGCTCATGCAGGCGGATGTCCGGGCGACCGGTCCGGCGCTCGAGGATCGCCTGCATGTTCGCGAGGCTGAGTCCGGGGTCGTGTCCCGGCGCGATGGCGGCCTGATACTGGAAGGCGGTGGACGAGGGCAGCGGACAGAGGCTGAAGAGTCCCTCCTCATGGCGCCACATGGACCAGACGTGACGGTCAAGGCCCTCGACCTCGACATCGGCGACGATCATCCGCACCTCCTCGTGGGTCTCGCCCTCGAATGCGATACCGGCCTGCGTGCGGACAACGCTGTGGTCACCGTCGCAGCCGACCAGCCAGCGCGCGGTGACCGTCTCGGCCTCCCCGCTCGTGACGACCACCGCCGACACGCCCTCGTCCGACTGCTCGAAGCTCTCGAGCGCAGTGCCGAACTCGACAGCTTCGCCGAACTCCGCTAGCCGCAGCCTCAGCGCTTCCTCGACCCGCCACTCCGGCGTGATCAGGCTCGTCGTGTACGGGATGTCGGGGCGATTCATCAACGCCTCGGGCTCGGCACCGCCCAGCGTGACCTGGCCGTCGGGAGCGGTCGAACGGGTCGGCATCGCCATCCGACCGTTGACGATCACGCGATCGACGATGCCGAGATCGCCGAACACCTCGAGGGTGCGCGGCTGGATGCCCTTGCCGCGTGAGCCGGGCTGCGGGCCGGGGGCGGCCTCGATCAGGCGAAAGGGGACACCGCTGCGGGCCAGCTCGCAGGCGAGCGTCAACCCGGTGGGGCCAGCGCCGACGATCAGCACTGAAAGCGCGTGCTGCACCTGCGGCACGCCTCGTCCGCCGTCGCCGGCACGGCAGGCAGCTCGAGAATGCGCTGCTCAGCGCAGGATAGGAGGAGCTGGTCGAGGTCGGATACGCCCACCTGACGATGGAGTCGGTCGCCGTACGCGCTCGCACCAGCGAGCCCGTGCTCTACTGCCGTTGGGTCAACAAGGACCAACTGGTGCTCGCCGCGCTCGAGCACCACCGGAACGCCAACCCCGGTCGCAGTCCCCGACACCGGCGCCCTGCGCACCGACCTGCTCGCCCAATTGACCACCTTGAGCGAAGCGCTCGCCGGCTACTTCGCCATCGCTGCCGCGACCGCCTTCTCGGGACTGCTGGCCGACACCGGCCTCACCCCCGCGCAGGCCCGCGACAAGGTCATGGGCGCCCAGCAGCAACCACCGATCCGACCCATCTACCAGCACGCCCACGACCGCGGGGAGATCGACCTCGAGCGCATCCCCTCAGCCGTGCTGGCCAGGCCGTTCGACCTGGTGCGACACGACATGCTCATGAACCTGGGGCCACTGAAGCCCGCACGGATCCAGACGATCGTCGACGAGCTCTTCCTGCCCCTCCTGCAGACCCACCAGGCAGGCCAATCTCCCGCTTTCACTCCCCCATCTGCATGAGCACCCCCGCGGCAGCGTTCGGTGAGAAGACCGGTCGCGCGTTGACCGCTTGAGACCACTCCGGCTCGTCCGGCACAATCGCGTGCGTTGCGTACCGTGGGACACCCAGGAAGCGCACGCCGTTGCCAAGCATCTCGGCCATGGCCGCCCGCGCGGCGTGGTGCCGGTGCGCAAGCGTCGATCACTTCCGCTTGAGCACGAGCGACGCGTGTCGAGAGAATCGCGTGTGCTCATCCTGCGGCTCGCGCTGCGCGCGATTCGCTGGCGCGCCGCCGCGTCGGCCACCGTGTTTGGGGTCGCGGTCATCGCGATCCTCGCCGCGACGGTGGGCCCGATCTATCTGCATGCGGTCGACCAGACGGTGCTCGCCCGGCATCTGAAGGACGCAAGCCTGTCCCAGCGCGACGTCGTCGTCTCGCGCGATAGCCGGATCGGCTATCACGGCATCGACTGGGATGCTCAGGTGCGGGGCCTCGCCGGAGAGGTCGCACCCGCGCACGGTCACCTGTTCGCGCGGCCGCTGTCGGAGGAGCAGGTCGATGTCGTCTATGGCGGCGCGGACCCGCTCAAGAGCGAGATCGCCTACGCCCAGGATGTGTGCGGCCACGTGCGCATCATCCGCGGCCGCTGTGTGTCAGGTAACTCCACCGGCGAGACCGTGATCAGCGCCCACACCGCAGCGGCTGAACACCTGACGGTCGGCGGCACGCTGCGGAGCACCACGCCCGCCACCAATGTCGCGATCCGGCTGCGCGTCGTTGGGGTGTACCGCCCAGTCGCGCCCGCTGGGTCGTTCTGGGAGCCGTGGGCCCTGTTCCAGTTGGGCCAGCCCGGGTCGGCGGAGCAGCCACCGCCGGGCGACGCGTCGTTCGTGACGTCAGCCGCGCTGTCCTCCCGGGTGCAGCGGGTGCAGGAGACGTTTTCGGCGAATGTGGCGCTTGAGCCGGGCGACGTGGGCTACGACGACATCGGCGAACTGCGCAGGACGATTGCGCACGTGAACGCGACGGTCGCGCACCTCTCGGGCCAGGCGTCGGCAACCGGCGTGTCCGCCGCCGCCGTGACCACCAGCCTGCCGACCATCCTCGACGAGACGGCTCGCGAGACTTCGCTGGTGCGCACGCTGGTGACCGTGGCGACGGCCCAGCTTGCGCTGCTCGCGATGTTCCTGCTCTACGCGGTGGTCGCAAACACCACGGCGGCCCAAGGACCCGAGGTGGCGCTGGCGAAGCTGCGCGGACGCCGTGCCGGCAGCGTGCTGCTGCAGAGCGTCGCCCAGCCGGTCGCGCTGGTGCTGGCGGCGGCGCCGGTGGCTGCGCTGCTCGCCTGGGTCGTCGTCCGGCTGCTCGCGACACGCCTGCTCGGGCATCCGGTGGACGTGGTGTTCCCCCCGGCGGCGTACGGGGTGGCGGCGCTCGGCGTGGCGGGCGGTGTCCTGGCCGCGGTCGTGGCTGCCTATCGGATCGTCGTGACACCGGTCGGGACGCTGATGCGTCTCGGCGCGGCGACGCCCGGCTCGTCGATCGGGCTGCTGGTCGCCGACGCCGCGGCGGTGACGATCGCGGTGGCCGGGCTGATCGAGCTCGAGGCCGGTGGCGTCCTGAACTCGGGCAAGCCGAACCCTCTGTCGGTGGTGGCGCCGACCCTGCTGGCCATCGCCGCGAGCGTCGTGGCGCTGCGATTGCTGCCGTTCCTCGCCCGTCGGCTGGCGCGGTGGACGCGCGACTCGCAGTGGCTGGCGACGTTCCTCGCCGTTCGCCAACTGCTGCGCCGCCCGTCCGAGGCCCGCGCGGTGCTGCTGGTCGCGGTGGCCGTGTCCATCGCTGCGTTCGCGGTCACCATCTGGGCCGACTCGCGCCACAACCGCTCGCTGCGCGCTCTGAACTCGGCCGGTGCCCACACCGTGCTGATCGTCCGACCGGGCGCCGGCGTCCACGATCTGCGGACAGCGGTCGATCGAGCCGACCCAAGCCGGCACTCGATGGCGGTGGCATACACCAAGGGCGATAACCTGCCGCCGCTGATTGCCGTCGACACCGCGCGCTTCGCGTCGGTCGGGGCGTGGGTGCCGGGCAATGCGTCGGCCTCGCTGTCGTCGGTGCTGCACCGTCTCGGCGCCCGTCCGGCGCCCGTCACCGTGACCGGGACACGGCTGCGGTTGCACGTCGACCTGATCCGGCATCCCCACCGGCCGGTGCACCTCGCAGTGACATTCACCGAGCCGAACCACTACCAGGCGGTGCGCACTGTCGCGCCGGTCGTGCCCGGCACCGGGTCGTATGACATCTCGCTGCCCTCCGCGTGCGTGAGCGATTGCCGCCTCGCCGCTCTCCACCTCACGGCCAACACGTCAACCAACGGCACGCGGGTGAGCGAGATCGACGCGGTCATCGGCGCGTCGGTGCGCTCGGACGGCGGATGGCGGCCGGTCACGTCGTTCGGAGACCACGCGCGGTGGCGCGGGGACGGCACCGGTCAGGCGGCGATCGGCACCGCTGGCGCGTCGCTGTCCCTCGACGTCCGGCAGAGTGCCTGCTGCAGCGCCTGGCCGTCGGTCGTGTCCGCTGCGATCCCGACCACCCTCCCCGCGGTTGTCGCCTCGGCGCAAGCGGCGCTGTACGAGGGCAACCAGATCCACAATGTCGAGGCCGTTGGGCTGGACGGTCAGGCGGTGTTCCTCGACGGGGCGATCCGAGCGATCACGCTGCCCCGGGTCGACCGCAACGGGTTGATGGTCAACTTCGGGACCGCCCTTGCCGCGATGGACAAGCCGGCTGCGAGGACGACGCAGTACCAGGTGTGGCTGTCGTCGCACGCGCCGTCGGACATGGCCGCGCGGCTGGCGCGCCAGCACGTGTACGTGCAGCGCGCGATCCGCTCGGCGCCCTACCGCGCGGCCCTCAACGACAGCGGTCCGGCGTTCGCCGACTCGCTGTTCCTCCTCTCCGCGCTGGCCGCGGCGTTTCTCGCCATCGGTGCGACGGCCGTCGGACGGGTGCTGTCGGTCCGCCGGCGGGGCTACGAGTTGGCCGCGCTGGAGGCGGTCGGGGTCTCGCCCCGCACGCTGCGGCGGGCGACGGCGGCCGAGCAGGGCAGCGTCTTCGGGATCGGGCTGATCGTCGGGCTGGCTGCGGGGCTGATCGGCTCACGGCTCGCGCTGCCCAGCACACCGGTGTTCGTCGACACGTCGACCGGGCCGCCGCTGGTGCTGGGGCTGCCGTGGGGGCTGCTGGCCACGCTCACCGCGGGGATGGTCGTCGTGTTCGGGCTCGTCAGCGTCGCCACCGCGTGGGTGGTCGAGCGGGCGGCCACGCCCAGCCAGCTGAGAGGGGCGCAGCAGTGAGCGAGCCCGTGGGCGTCCGCGTGCGATGCGAAGGAGTCGTGCACATCTACCCGGCGTCGGGCGAGGGCCTCGACGACGTGGTCGCGCTGCGTGGCGTTGATCTCGACGTCGATCCGGGCGAGTTCGTGTCGTTGCTCGGCCCGTCCGGATCGGGGAAGTCGACGGTGCTCGGCCTGCTCGCAGGGATGCTGCGCCCGTCGGCCGGACGGGTGCTGATCGGCCCGCACGACGTCGGCCGGATGGCGCCCCGCTCGCTCGCCCGGTTGCGGGGATCGGTCGTGGCGCTCGTTCTGCAGAACCCGTCGCGCAACCTTCTGGCGTATGCGACCGTCCGGCAGAACGTGGCCTTCGCGGGCCCGTCGGGCAAGTCAGCTGACGAGCTGCTCTCCAGACTCGGGCTGGCCGCCTTCGCCGACCGGGTCACCGGACGGCTGTCGGGTGGCGAGCAGCAGTGCGTCGCGATCGCGGCTGCGCTGTCTTCGGGTGCGCGACTGGTGCTCGCCGACGAGCCCACGAGCCAACTCGACGCGGTCAGTCGCGAGCGTGTCATGGGACTTCTCGCGCAGGTACACGCCGAGTTCGGCCCCACGGTCGTGCTCGTCACGCACGACGCGTCGGTGGCCGCCCGCTCGCCGCGGACGGTCACGATCCGCGACGGACGCGTCGGGAGCGAGGGGGTGCACGGGCGGGAGTATGCCGTCGTGGGGCAGGACGGGTCGCTGCAGCTGCCGCCGGAGCTGTTTGAGAAATTCCCGCCGGGCACGTTGCTCGATGTCCGCCGCGACGGAAGTGAGATCACACTCGTACCACGCTCGGAGGAGTCGTCGTGACCGTCGTGCTCACGGGTACTGATCTCCGCTACGCCGTGGGCGACCGGACAATCCTCGACGGCATCTCAGTGCAGGTGTCGTCCGGCCGGGTCCTCGCGGTGCGCGGCCCGTCCGGGTCGGGGAAGTCGTCGTTGTTGACGATGCTCGGCGGGCTCATCGCGCCGACCGGCGGCACAGTCACGCTCGATGGCGCGCGGGTGACTCCCAGCAGCGACCTTGCCCTGCGCCGCCGGTTCGGGTTCGTACTGCAGGGCTACGGCCTGGTGGCCGCGCTGACGGCACACGAGAACGTCGCGTTCGCGCTGCAGGCAGCCCAGGTGCCGCGCGCTGAGGTGCGCTCGCGGGTTCAGGCGGTGCTCGAGCGCGTGAGCCTCGCCCCCGTCGCCGACCACCTCATCGAGGATCTCTCGGGCGGGCAGCAGCAGCGGGTGGCCGTGGCCCGAGCGCTCGTGACCGCCGCCGACGTCGTCCTCGCCGACGAGCCGACCGCGGAGCTCGACGCCGAGAACCGCGGGCGGATCGTCTCCCTGCTGGTCGAGCGCGCGCGGCTGGGAGCCGTGGTGGTGATCCCAGCGCACGACCCGGCCGGCGGCGCTGTCTGCGACGACGTCCTGGATCTGTGAGCGCGCTCCACCCGACAGCGTCGGGCGGCGGGCCAGTCAGCCGCTCGCGGTACCGCCGACGGGTTCTCCGAGCTGCATGATCAGCCAGATGCGATCGGGATCCAGTAGTAGCTCCGGTTCGACGAGGGCGTCACCATCGACGATGAGCAGGTCCGCGAGCTTCCCCGCCTCCACAGTGCCGATGTGAGCGTGCAGACCGATTGCCTCGGCCGCGACCGCGGTCGCGGCGCGCAGCGCGTCATCGCTGCTGAGACCGTGATGGATCATGCGCACCAGCTCCAGCGCGGTGCCGTCGCCCTCCAGCGTCTCGGCGTCTGACCCGAGCCCGATCTTCACGCCGGCGTTGAGCGCCGCGCGCATGCTGAGCGAGCCTTGCTGCAGGTTGTAGTGGGCCAGCTCGACCAGGTCGGGGAGCATGTGAGGGTCGACTTTGGCCGCCTCGGGGTCGATCGCGGTGGGGATGCCGCCCATCCAGTAGTAGCCGCTGAGCGTCGGGACGAGCACCTGTCCGTTGGCGGCCATCTGGTCAAGCAGTTCGGGCCGCTGGTTGAGGTACATGCCGTGCTCGATCGTGTCCATCCCGTGATCGATCGCGGCCGCGGTGCCGTCAAGCCCCTCGACGTGCGCCGCGACCCGAACGCCCATCCGGTGGGCCTCATCAACCAGGGCGTGAAACTCGGGGTCGGTGAACTGCGTCGGGTCGGGATCCTCCAGCTCGTTTGACCGGGCGCCGGTCGTCATCACCTTGATGAAGTCAGCTCCCGCTCGGAGCTGCTCACGCACCGCCCTGCGCACCTCGTCGGGTCCGTCGGCCTCGCGGTACATGGCTCCGTAGAAGCGACCCCCAGGAGCAGTGGCGGAGATGATCCGCCCGCACGTCAACAGCCGCGGTCCGCGAAACGCCCCGTAGCGCATCGCTTGACGGGCCTCTTGGGGTTGTGCGTCCTGACCGCCGACGTTCCGCACCGTCGTGACCCCCATCGCCAGCGTCTCGCGCAGACCGGCCTGCAGAAAATGCGCCGCGGTGCCCGGGAGGGCCGGCTCTGCGCCATGCACGGGCTCGATCGGGGCTGGCTGGGTGTGCATGTGCAGGTTGATCAACCCCGGCAACAGCATCCGACCCTCGAGATCAATCACCTGCGCGTCGTCGGGAACCGGGTCCTGCGCGCTGGTGACCCGTTCGATCACCCCGTCGGTGATCAGCACCGCGACCCCATCGCGCGCCGTCGCACCGGTCGCGTCAAATAACCGCGCGCCCGTCAGCCAGACCCGCCCCGCTGCCCGCGGCGGGGCCGCCAGCAGAGATGGGTCGCGGTGAGGCATCGCCGCAGCCTAGATGCTCGGTTCGCCGTGCGGCATCCAAGCCGCCGTCGGGTCAGTCCAGCACGACCTATGGGTGGGTCGGGGTGGTGGCAGCGCCACGGTAAGCGCGGCGATAGGCGGTCGGCGTGGTGTGAGTGTCGCGCGCGAGGTGGATGCGGAGGTTGGCCGCGGTGCCCAGTCCGCAGCGCTGGGCGACTTCCTCGATGGGAATGTCGGTGGCTTCGAGCAGCCGGCAGGCTTCGAGCACGCGGTGGGCGGTGAGCCACTGCAGGGGGGTCATGCCGGTTTCGGCGAGGAAGTTGCGCGCGAAGGTTCGGGGCGCATAGCCGGCGTGGTCGGCGAACTCGGCGACGGTGATCGGGCGCTGCATCTCCTGTATGGCCCATGCGCTGGTGGCGGCCAGACCGGGTCCGGTCGTGGGCAGTGGGCGGGGGATGAACTGCGCCTGGCCGCCGGGGCGGTGCACGGCGGCGACCATCCGCCGCGACACGTCGGCACTGGCGGCGGCGCCATAGTCGTTGCGCACCATGTGCAGGCAGAGGTCGATGCCGGCGGCGATACCGGCGCTGGTCAGCACCTGGCCCTCGTCGACGTACAGGACGTCCGGGCGCACGCGGACGGCGGGGAACCGCAGTGCGAGCTCGGCGGCGTGCTCCCAGTGGGTGGTCGCCGAGCGGCCGTCGAGCAGCCCGGCGGCGGCGAGCGCGAACGCGCCGATGCACACCGACGCGACCCGCGCGCCGCGGTCCGCGGCACCGCGCAGCGCCTCACACACCGCCGGGGGTGGATCTGCGGTGGGCAGGAACCCGGGGACGATGACCGTGTCGGCCTCGCGCAGCGCCTCCAGACCCAGCTGCGCCTGGATCGCGAACCCGGTGGTGGAGGGCACCTCGCCCGGTGTGTGGGCGCAGACGGCGAACGCATAGCGCTCGCGTTCGCTGGGGTGACCGAACACCTGCCCGGGGATCGACAGGTCAAGCGCCACCACCTCGGGCAGCGCGACGGCAACGACGCGATGCATCGGCAGAATCCTAGCGAACAACGGCATTCCTGCCTCTCGTCACGACACGCCTGATCGCTCAGGCTGTTGAAGCCACTCCGCTCGCCTGGTGCACGTAGAAGCGGCCGACTCCGACGGATACCCAGAGAGCCAAACCGACAGGAGATGCCCATGTCCCGCGAACCCGACCATGCGACGGTCGTCCTCGTCCACGGCGCGCTGACCGACGCGTCGGTGTGGCACCCGCTGATCGCGGAGCTGCAGCACCGCGGCCATCCGGTGCTCGCGCCCGCGATGGCGATGCGCAGCCTCACCGCCGACGCGGCCTACCTGCACCGCGTCCTGGCCACGATCCCAGGTCCGATCGTGCTGGCGGACCACTCTTATGGCGGATCGGTCATCTCCCACCCCGGGGCGATCACACCAGCGGTCGGTGCCCTGGTGTTCCTCGCCGCCTTCCAGCAGGACGCCGGCGAGACGGCCGGTGAGCTCAACTACCGCTTCCCCGGCAGCCGGCTGACGCCCGACACCACCCGACTGCGCGACTACGACGGCGACAGCGACCTGTACCTGCGCTCGGAATGCTTCGCTGACGTGTACGCCGGTGACCTGGCCGCTGACCAGGTGGCGGTGATGGCGGCCGCTCAGCATCCGCTGGACCCCGCCGCGCTGTCAGAGACCTTCACTGGTCAGGCCACCTGGCGGTCGCTGCCCTCATCGACGACGCGGCCCGGAGCATGACGACTGCCCCCAGCCCGTCTCGCCCGACCACCCCGACGCCGGCGTGATCCCCGACGACGTCCATCTGCAGATCGGCTCGCTGCTGTTCGAGGGCATCGACCAGATCGACCTCACCGGTCCGTTCGAGGTGCTCTCCCAGATGCCCAACGCGACCCATCAGGTCTACGGCCGCACCGCCGACCCGATCCGCGACGTCAACGGGCTGAGGCTCACCCCCGATGCGACCCTTGCCGACGCGCCGCGGCTTGATGTCCTCCATGTCCCGGGCGGTCACGGCCAGGAGGCGCTGATGGACGACGAGGAGATCCTGGGCTGGATCCGAGCCCAGGCAGCCAACGCCCGGGCGGTCCTCTCGGCCGCCGGAATCGACGCCGCGCTGCGACTGGTGGCCAGCCTCCGCGGCGAGCACGCCGCCCAGCGGATCCAGCTCGACATCGCCTACGCCCCTGAGCCGCCGTTTGACAGCGGCACCCCCGCCGCCGCCCCGCCGGCCGTCCTTGCCGAAGCCCGGGCCGCAGTGGCCCCCATCACGGCAGACCGCCAGGCGAGTCGCCGCACGCCTGGGAGTCGGCTTTCTCGAAACCGCAGGCGCTACCACGACCCACGAACGCAAAGGAGACACGCCATGACCAAGATGAGCGCCCTCGCTGACCGCAACCGCCACTACGCCGAGGAGGGCAGCTGGCTTCAGACGCCGCGTCTGCCGTTCCTGCCCCACCAGGGCCTGTACGTCGTCACCTGCATCGATCCACGCGTCGACCCGGCGCTGTTCTTGGAGCTGCAGTTCGCCGAGGCGATCGTCGCGCGCACCGTCGGCGGCCGGGTGACGCCCGCCGTCATCCAGGACCTCGCCTACATCGGCTACCTGGTGGAGGCCAAGGCGCCGGAGGGCCCGTACTTCGAAGCCGCGATCGTCCATCACACCGATTGCGGCAGCGGGCTGCTCGCCGACCAACCGCTGCGCCACGGGTTCGCGCAGCGCACCGGCTATGACGAGGACGAACTCGCCAAGCTCCCGGTGCTCGATCCCGCCGCCACCGTCCACGCCGACGTCCAGCGCCTGCTCACCGACCCACGCATCTCGCCACGGATCACGGTTTCCGGCCACGTGTACGACGTGCACACCGGCCTGATGAGCACCGTCCTCGATGCAGCCTCGCCGCTGACGTCAAATGTCGAAGGAGCGACGCGATAGCCGTTGCGGGCTCACCCAGGGCTCGGACCCTTCGAGGATCACTCGCTGCCCGCCGGGCAGCCGGGCGCTGAGACACCTCCCACCCTCCATAGACAAGGGCCACAGTCATGATCTCCGCTCATCAGCAGACATCGATTGACACCCAGTCCGCGCTGCGGGCAGCCGAGCTCGCGATCAAGCACGGGGCCGAGGCGGGAGTCGCCATCTCGGTCGCGATCGTCGACCCGGCCATGGAGCTGGTCGTGTTCGCCAAGGCCGTCGGCGCGACCCCCCACAGCGCGCTGACCAGCCGCGCCAAGGGCAACACCGCTGCCTCCACGCGACGCGACACCGGCTGGATGGGCCCTTAACTTGACCCGGCGATCGCGCTGGCCACCAGCGGCCGGCTGACCAACATCATCGGTGGGGTGCCGATCACGGTCAACGACACCGTCGTCGGTGCGCTCGGGGTCGCGGGAGGAACCCCCGCGCAGGACGCCGAGATCGCCGCCGGGGCCATCGCCGAGCTCGCCGAGCAGGCGCCGATCTCATGACCACGCCGATCATCAACGAGAGGGGATCAGGGGTGTCGGGTTCAGCGGGCGGGTCGCGCTGGTCACCGGGGCCGGTGGCGGCATCGGCGCCGATCGCCGGTGGCTGGCGGCGAGAGGCGCGACCGTTGCCGTGCTGGGACGCACCCGAGCCAGTCTGGAGAGGATCGCCGAGGCGCCTCGTCACGGCGGCGGTCAGCTCATCCCGTGTGAGGCAGACGTCAGCGACGGCGGCGTCTTCTCGGTGATGACCTGCTCGCACGCGATCGCCGGGGCGATCGACCACCGGGGAACCAACATCATCTTCAACTGGGTGATCCCCGATCGCGCTGGTGACCTGGGGCTCCAGGCAGTCGACCGGCAGGAAGGCCGCACATCACATCAGAGTCGGGGCGCCCTGAGCGGCTGGCGCGATGGTTGGCCGCTTCGATCCGAAGCGAGCTGGCGAACTCAGCGCAGGTCCTACCGCTCGCGACCGGACCTGATCATGCCGCTGGGCGCGAGGACGATGATCGTGGCGTCGTCCTCGAGCTGGTCGGGACGGGCGACTCTCAGCTCGTCCTCGATCGCTCTCAGGGTGGCGGAGGCCGAGTTGCGGTCGGCTTTGGCGACCGCACGCCGGATGGCGGGCAGCCCAAGCCCGCGCTCGGGGTCGGTGAGCCCGTCTGAGAGCAGCAGGAGCCGCTCGCTGGCCTCGAGCCGGATCGCCCTCGACTCAACCTCGTCGGGGAAGTCGTCGCTGCCGAGCTCGGGTCGCCGCTCGCCGCCCTCCAACCGCGTGAGCTGACCGTCGGCCCCGACGCGAAACGGTGGCTCTCCGCCGGCGGTCACCCAGCGGAAGGTGGAAGCTGGGGCGTTCCAGTGCCCGATCGTGGCGGTGGAACGGGCGCGACGGCCATCGAGCTCGAGCAGCACCTTGTGCATCGCGGTCAGGCTCTCGGCGGGGTCCTGCGATTCGCGGCGTGCCGAGCGAAACGCGCCGAGCGTCACCGCGCCGATTCCGGCGGCCGCGGCGCCGATGCCCTCGGAGTCGGCGATCCCGATCCACGTGCCCCGGTGATTCTCCGTGTAGTCAAACCAGTCGCCGCCGATCTCGTAGCCCGGCAGCACGTTCCCGGCGATCGTCGCCCCCCCGACCCGCGCGATGCGCGGCGGCAGCAGGTTCTGCTGGATCTCGGCGGCGGGACTCGTTGGCCGGGTCCGGCGGACGGTGTCGATGTAATCGGTGTAGGCGGGCGCGAGCGCCAGCGCGACGGCGGCCTCCAGGGCGAGGTCGCGCAGCTGGTCGGTGAGGACCCCCACTGCCAGCAGGACTCCAATCGCGCGGCCGCGCAACTGGAGGGGAGCGACCGTCGCTCCCGGCAGCAGCTCTTCGAAGAGCGCTCGGATGGCCGCAACGCCCTCCCGGGGCACCTCAGGTCCGACCGCCAGGGGGGCGGCGATCTGGGCGGGGAACGTCTCCGCGCCGGCGAGTCGCTGCATGCTCGCGCCGTCGAGGTCGACCACGTAGAGCGCCGCGGAGTGCACCCCCGGCAGCCGCTGGGCCTCGGCGATGATCTGCTCGCCGAGCTGAAAGGGCGGAACTTTGTTGAGGATGTCGGCGATCGACAGCGGGGTGCTGCTGACGTTGGCCAGTTCCCCCGGCGGGCGCAGGTAGTCCTCCTCATCGGAGTCGGCGTCGTCGCGGGCCTGCCGACGCACCGCCTCCATCAGCTCTTCCCGGGTCGCGAAATGGCGGTGCACCGTGCCGCGGCCCAGGCCGGCGGCCTTGGCGATCGCGCGCATGCTGGCATCGCCATTCTCCGCGAGCAGGCGCCGCGCGGCGTCCATGATCTTTGCCCGGTTCAGCGCGGCGTCGCTGCGTCGGCGGCGCTCAGGGGGATTCTCGCCGACGGCATCCTCCTCGTCGCCGTTCTGACGATCCGGTACATCCTGTGCCATTTGTGATGATCTCGCGCCGATATGAGACAAATTGTGTGCGGGAAACGCGATCGGGCATATCTAAAGGAGACACCAGACCTTCCGCGCAATCTAGGACAGATCGTTTCACTTTTAGAGCGTTCGTGCGCCGCGGGTCCTGGCGTCGCTGTACGACAAGAGCGCTGCCTCGACATGGGGCCAGACCAGGGAGAAGAGCCGCATGATCGTGCCCATCCGGATCACGCAGAGCCGTCACCGAGCAGCGGTCGGCCGGGCTGCGACATCAGCTGCGCCACACCCCGCCCCGGCGGGCGAGCACCGGTAGGCCGACCCGTGGCGCGCGACTCAACCACGGACAGCAAGGGCGTCTCGCTGGCCAAGGGCCCGGTCGGGATCCTCGGTCTCATCGGGATTCTCTACGGCCTCAGTGCCCTCATCTTCTCAAGTCACGGATTCGCCCTGCACATTCCGCACGGCGCCGTTCATGGCAAGCACTGGATCGGTCTCGAGGTCAACGGCTGGACCGAGCTGATGTTCATCGCCGCCGGGCTGTTGCTGCTGTTCTCCGCGCCGCTGCACTGGGGCGCGAAGAGCATGTCGCTGCTGCTCGGGCTGGTGATGATCGCCGCCGCGATCATCGCGATCATCCGGGGCAACGGGGTGTTCGGCATCTTCGCCGCCAACCACCTCACCGAACTCGTGTGGGCGGCGGCCGGCGTGCTGTTGCTCGTTCTCGGGTTCCTGCCCCGAGTGGGAGGCGGTGGGACACGTCCGGATGACGCCGGGGCCGTTGCGGCTCCCGGGGCCGCCGATCCGCACACCGGGGACGGTTCCCGGCGGCTGGTGAGGCGTAGGCGCGCGGAGACGGATGGCAGGTCCGCCGGTCGGCGCTCGCGCCGGTCCGCGGGGGTGCAGGAGCAGGATCGTCCGCTGCGCGAGGACGAAGACCAGATCGACGACAAACCCGTCTCGTAAGGAGACCCATGACCCAGATGACCGACGCATACCAGTGGCAGGACCGCACGATGAACGGATCCGATGGTGAGAAGATCG
>CAXTTD010000017.1:0-5673 GCA_964246945.1 uncultured Solirubrobacteraceae bacterium
TGCTGTGCGTCGGATACATCATCGCGGTCGCCGCGGTGGTGGCGATCTCCGGCGGTTTGCTGGAGACAATCCTGAAGCACTACCTGAGCATCACGGTCCCGTGGCAGGCGATCAGCGCGGTGTTGGCAATCGGCGCGTTTGCGCTGATCGTGACCGGGGCCAAGCCGTCGACCAGGGTCGCGGCGGGTCTGTTCCTGTTCCAGGTCGCGCTGCTGATGGTGGTTGCGATCGCGCTGTTGATCCAGCACTCCGGCCATATCAACGCATCGCCGTTCGATCCGTCTCACCTGCATCGCGGCTTCTCGGGCCTATCGCTGGGCTTCCCGCTCGGGATCTATCTTTTCGTGGGCTGGGAGAATTCGGCGGCGCTCGCCGAGGAGCACCGCGATCCGCGCCGGGGCGTCACGCGAGCCGTGTTCTCGAGCATCGCGGTCGTCGGCGTGCTCTACGTGTTTCTCTCCTACGCGACGGTGGTCGGCTTCAACGACAACAGCGCGGCGTTGACCGGCGCCTCGGTTCCGTTCATCACGGCGGCCGGGGGGGTGGCCAGCGGACTGATGTTCGTCGCGTACCTGGCGGGTTTCACCTCGATCTGCTCCTGCCTGATCGCGGCGACGAACTCGCAGGCGAGAATCATCTTCAACTCCGGCCGTGAGGGGCTGCTGCCGTCGGCTGTCGCACGGCTGACGCACACCCGCCGCACACCGTGGGTGGCCTTCCTGGTGTATCTCGTGCTGGCCCTGGGGCTGTGCTACGTGTTCGGCTGGAACACGACACCAGTGACGTTCTTTGGTGAGATCGCGACGCTCGGCACGATTCTGATCGCGCTCACCTACCTGGCCGCCAACCTGGCGCTGCCGGTCTACTACCGCCGCTTCGAGCGCCCGAGCTTCTCGGTCGTCAAGCACCTGGCGCTGCCGCTGCTGGGCGCGGCGGCGATCGGATACCCGCTCTATGAGCTGGTCAAGCCGGGACAGCCCGCGCCGTATGATCACTATCCCGCGATTGCGGCCGGCGTCGTGCTTGCCGCGCTGATCTGGGGCGCGATCGTCTTCGCGCGCGACCGCACGATCGGGGAACGAGTCGGCTCGATCGTCGCTGACTCCGACTGACGCTGGACAGTCCAGCTGATGACCGCCGGGCCGAGGTGTCGCGGCGCTGCGGAAGGCTGCCCGCCTCGGACCCGCCGCGCTCGCGATCGCGAGTAAGCGCCGGTCGCCCTGCCGGTCAAGCCCGGGACGGCTCGGCCGAAAACTGGGGTGATGCGATCTTTGCTTGGCGGGGTGGTCAGAGCCGGCGGCGAGGCTCGTCTGATGGGCCGGGTGCTGGCCGGCCTGTTCTGCGCGGGCGCGTCGCTGGCGCTGTTGACGGTGCTGTTGCCCCATTCGCCACGCGCGAACGTGATGGGGCTGTTGATCATCGTCGCGATCGCCTACGTGGTCGCGGGACTGCTGTTCTGGCGCGCGGGAGGGTTGTCGGTGGCTGTGCTGCAGGTGGCGCTGGCGTGGGGCAGCACGTTGATCACCGGAGTGGCGTACTTCTCCGGTCAGAGCCCCAGCCCACTGGTGTTCTTCTACCTGTGGATCTTCCTGTACTCCGCATACTTCTTCAGCCACCGCCAGGCCGGCTGTCAGATCGTGTATGTCGGTATCGCGTATGGCGTGCTGTTGAGTGTCGCGCCGCCGCCCACCGCCGCTCCGGCGTGGTGGGTGGTGGGGATGGGGACGCTGCTGGTTGCGGCGGTCCTGATTGCGATCATGCGCGCCCGCAGCGAGCAGCTGATCGCCCGGTTGTACGAGGCCGCGCGCACCGATCCGTTGACGGGGCTGCTCAATCGCCGCGGATTTCGCGAGCTGCTGGACCTCGAGCTTGAACGCGCGCGGCGCGGCGTGGCGTCGATGACCCTGATGGTCGGCGACATCGACCATTTCAAGGATGTCAACGACCGGCTCGGACACCCCGCCGGTGACGCTGTCCTGCGCCGCGTCGCCGGCGTGCTGGAGCAGGGGGTGCGACAGATCGACGCCGTCGCTCGGGTCGGCGGCGAGGAATTTGGCCTGGTGCTCTCCGATATCGCCGCGACCGATGCGTTCGTGATCGCTGAGCGGCTGCGCTGCACGCTGGCCCGGGAGTTCGCGGCGGACACGGTGCCGGTCACGATCAGCTTCGGGATCGCCAGCTACCCCGAGCACGGCGAGACCGCCGGCTCGCTGTTACGCGCCAGCGACGAGGCGTTGTACGTCGCCAAGCAGGCCGGGCGTGACCGGGCCGTGATCCACGCCCCCGCCGAGCTTCCCATCCAGGACCGGCAGTCGCGCGATGTGGAGGCCGAGCGGTTCGTCGCGGTGCTTACCGATCTCGCCGAGACCATCGACTTGCGGTTCAGCGGCAGCGCCCGGCACTCGGAGACGGTCGGGCGCTATGCCGAGATGATCGCCCGCCAGCTCGAGATGTCCGAGCCGCACGTCGCTCGGGTTCGCCTCGCCGGCCTCCTGCACGACATCGGCAAGATCGCGGTCCCCGACGCCATCCTGAAGAAGCCCAGCAGCCTCACCGATGAGGAGTTCTCGCTGATCAGACAGCACCCCCAGCTCGGCGCGCAGATGCTGCAGCACCCGGACCTGACCGACATCCAGGCCTGGGTGGGCACTCACCACGAACGCCCCGATGGACGCGGCTATCCCCAGGGAATCTCCGGCGGTCAGCTCTGCATCGAAGCGCAGATCCTCGCCGTGGCCGACTCCTACGAAGCGATGACCAGCGACCGTGCCTACCGCCGCTCGATCGGGCCCACCGCCGCCCGCGCCGAACTCACACAGGGCGCGCACAGCCAATTCGACGCGCGCATCGTCGACGCATTCCTCACCGTCCTCGACCGGGAGGCCCAGCGCGCCCAGGCCAGCCTCGAGCGCCGGTCCGAGGAACCGCCATCCCCCCGCTCGAGCAGCGAGCTGCATGCGAGGCTCATGCCACGAGCGTCGTGAGCAGGCGCCGGCCAGCCGGCGGTCCTGAGCGGAGGGTCCGGTCAGGAACCCGCGGTCACGCTCGCCTCGGTCGGTAGCGGTCGGGCAGCGGGCGCGGAGCTCGGGTCGGGGAGCGACCAGACGCGGATCCTGTCTCCGCCCGAGGTCCCGGCCTCGTACATGGCCTGGTCGGCGCGGCGGAGGATCTCGCGGGGGCTGCCTTCGATCCCCTCGCCGAGGGAGGCGACGCCGATGCTCGCGCTCACCGAACCGGTGACACCCGTGACCGGCGGGGTCGTGGCCCGCAGGACGCCCAGCAGCTTCTCCCCGACCCGCGCCGCGTCAGGCCCCGTGGTCTCCGGGAGCAGGACGGCGAACTCGTCGCCGCCGAGGCGGGCGATGACGTCGGTGCTCCGCAGCGGAGGGTCAGCTCCGCTCCGACACCCAGCGTTCGATGAGGAAGCGGGCGATCGACACCTCGCCGGGAAGGGCGAAGCCGACGTCCTGGCCGCCCACCGCCGCCCGCACCCGGTCGGTGTCGATCCACTCGACCTCCTCGAGCTCGCCGTCGGAGGGCCGCGGCTCGCCGCCGTCGCTCGAGGCATGGAAGCCGAGCATCAGCGAGGCGGGGAACGGCCACGGCTGGGAGGTGACGTAGACCGGGTCGCGGCAGAGGATCCCGGACTCCTCCTGCACCTCGCGCACCACCGCGTCCTCGGCGGACTCGCCGGGCGCGATGAAGCCCGCGAGCACCGACAGGCGGCCCCGCGGCCAGCCGGTCCGGCGGCCGAGCAACAGCCGCCCGTCGTGCTCGACGGTCATGATCACCACCGGGTCGGTGCGCGGGAAATGGTGAGCGCCGCAGTTCGGGCAATGGCGCGAGAGCCCCGCCTCGGCGATCTCGGTGGCGGCGCCGCAGTTCGCGCAGCAGCCGTGGCGGCGATGCCAGCCGAGCAGCGCCACCGCGTAGGCCGCGAGCCCCGCCTCGGGGTGGGGGAGCTCGACGCCCGCCTCGCGCAGCGAGACGATCCGGGCATCGTCGTAGCCCCAGCTGCCGTCGTCGGCCGGTCGATCCTGGGTGGCCTCGCGCTCGAGGTCGATCGCGAACACCCCGGCCCCGCGGTCGTCGACCCCGAGCAGGATCGGCTCCCCGAGCTGCTCGGAGGTGGGGGAGAGGCGTACGAGACGCTGCCCGTCGGGAGCGAGCAGCACCGCGTCGCGCCCAGCGACCACGCCCCGGGCCGCGGGCTCGGCGGCGAGCGCGCGCACCCAGTCCGGATCCTTGCGCTGCACGCTCACGCGGTCGAGCGTGGCGCCGGTGAACGGGCGACCGGCGGCGGGCGTCGACAAGAGGGCCGCTCAGCCGCCCTGAGCCTGCTGCTCTTCGACGGTGAGCTCGGCGGTGGGCCGGGCCTCGAGCCGGCCCTCGGGGATCGGCAGCCCACTCTGCACCGAGACGCCGTAGGTGCCGTTCTCGAGCCGAGCCTCGGCCCGCTCGAGCGCAGCAAGCTGGGCCTGGAGATCCTCGCGGCGCCCGGCGTCGAACTCGTCCTGGTAGAGCCCCTCGTCGTCGCGGTCACCGGGCTGGCGCTTGGCGTCGGACCCCTGCGGGGCGCCGTCGTGGGCACGCAGCGCGGCTTCGAGGCGCTCTCGCTCACGGGCGAGCAGCTCCCGGGCTCGTTCGGTCTCCATCGCCGAGCGAGCCTACACGTTCGGCCCGCTGCGGCGTGGCTACTCAGGCGCGGGGCTCGGCGTCGGTCCGGCGACGCGGTTGCGCCCCAGCGCCTTGGCGATCCCGAGCGCCCGCTCGGCCCGGCGCAGCAGATCCTCGCCGGTGGCGGCGTCCTCGGGGATCGCCGCGACACCGATGCTCACCGTGAGCCGGCCGACGCCGGGCACGGCGAGCTCCTCGACCTCCCGGCGCAGCTTCTCGGCGAGCTCGGCCCCGCCCGTCTGGGAGGTGTCGGGGGCGAGCACGAGGAATGCCTGCCCGCCGTAGCGGGCGACGAAGTCGCTGGCCCGGATCCCGGCCGCCAGCGTGGACGCCACCGCGGCGAGGGCGCCGTCGCCCTGCTCATGCCCGAAGCGGTCGTTCACCGACCCCAAGTGATCGAGGTCGACGAGCGCCGCGGCGAGTGGCGTCACGCTGCGCCCGGCCTGCGCGCACAGGCGCGCGAGCGCGTCCTGGGCGGCGCGCCGATTGGCGAGGCCGGTGAGCGGATCGCGCGCCGCGTGGCGGGTGGCGACCTCCAGCGTGCGCTGCAGCGCGAGCACCGGCGCCACCCGTTCGCAGGCGTCGCGCAGCTCCTCGCGGACCGGCGCGCCGATCGGGTCCACCGACGCGAGCAGCACCGCACCGAGCGTCCGACCGCCGATGCGCAGCGGCTCGCACACCGAATCGCCGGCGAGTCGTCCACACAACGTGCAGGTGGTGAGCGCGTCGTCGAGGGGCCCGCGAGCGTGGGTGCGGCCGAGACGGACGGCGAGACATGCCTCGGGCCGCGGATGGCCGACGAGCAGACCGCGCAGCGGCGTGTCGGAGATCCGTTCGCCGAACGCCGGCTCCAGACGCTGCTCGGATTCGCGGCAGCTGAGCAGCACCGCACCGGCCGACGGCGCCACACGTCCGGCGTGTCCGAGCAGCAGCGCGCGGGTCTCCGCCTCCTCGTCGGAGGCGTCGAGCATCTCGGAGAGGGCCCGGGTGCGGGCC
>CAXTTD010000017.1:5683-19874 GCA_964246945.1 uncultured Solirubrobacteraceae bacterium
CTCCCGGACGTCGTTGCCCAGCACCGCCAACCGTTGCGCGTTGAATTCCAGACCGAGCCGCGGCACGTTGCCCTGGACGACCGCCGCGGTCGCGGTCGCCCCGTTCCCCGAGCCGGTGCCCGAGTGACGCACCTTCGGCCCCCCCGCCGCGGCGGCGGGGGCCCCCAGCTCGCCCCGCCCCGGGGGGCGGCCCCGGGCACGCCGCTGCTCGCCAGCCGAGTTCCAGGCGGTGAGTCCGGCCGCGGCCGCCGGCAGCAGCGCGACCGCGCCGACGATCCCCGCCGTCACCCCGGGCTCCCGGGTGGCTCGCGCGGCGAGGAACGCCGCGGCGGCGCACAGCAGCGCGGCGGCGAGGGCGAGGGCCACGACGGTGGCGGGGCGGTGCATCCCGGGGTGGTCCATCACCTACGCGATCGGCACACCGGGGAGTGCGCTTGAGCGGGGGCCGATCAGGATTCGACGAGCCGGCGCAGCGCCGCCCGGACCTCGGCGTCGCCGCGCCGCGCATCCTCGTCGGTCCACTCCCAGCTCACGCCCGCGTGCAGCGCGAAGGTGGGACGCCGATGGTCGTGGAGCTCGCTCACCGCTACGAGGACCGCGGCCACCGAGTCGGTGAGCTCCTCGGCGAGCACGCTCGCCGTGCCGTCGGCGCTCAGCGCGATGTCCTGGGCGCAGATCGCCACCGTGACCGCGGGATCGGCGCGCAACCGCGCGAGCGACTCCCGGGAGCGGGCGAGGCCGACGAGGATCCGGTCCGGGCCCGCGCGCACGAGCGCCGAGACGGGGATCGCGTGAGGACGCGTGCCGGCGGTGACGAGGGTGCCCACCGTGCCCGGCGGCCAGTCCGGCAGATCGACTCGGGAGGCCATGTCTCCACTGTGACAGGCACGGGAGGTAAGTTCCCCCTCGTGGTCTTCCGGAGGAGGCGGCGCTCATGGCGGTGAAGGTGGACGATCTCGAGCTCGACGTGATCGACACCGTGCTCGAGGCGGTGCGGGCCCGCCTCGGCCACGAGCCCTCGTGGGCGTGCACCGAGTTCGTGCGCCAGTACTTCCACTGGGTCCCGGCCCAGGATCTGCGCGACCGCGACCCCTCGGATCTCGCCGGCGCGGTACTGGGCCACTGGGCGCTGACGGCCCGCCGGCGGCCCGGGGAGGCGAAGGTGAGAGTGCTCGACCCCGAGACCGAGCCCCAGGGGTGGCGCTCCCCGTACACGGTGATCGAGGTCGTCTGCGACGACATGCCGTTCCTGGTGGACTCGGTGACGATGGAGCTCGTCCGGGAGGGCGACGCGATCGAGCTGCTCATCCATCCGGTGCTGCGGGTGGTCCGCGACCGGGAGGGGATCCTCACCGAGGTGCTGGCGCCCGAGGCGAGCTCCGCGATGGCGATCGGCGAGTCGGTGATCCACATCGAGCTGGCACGCCGGCCGGACCCCGGGCGCCCCGCGGAGCTCGAGGCCCGCATCGAGCGGGTGCTCGGCGAGGTGCGGGTCGTGGTGGCGGACTGGCGGTCGATGCGCGCCCGCGCCGGCGAGCTCGCCACCGAGCTGGCCGCGAGCGCAGCGCCGTGTGACCCCCACCTCCGCGCCGAGAGCGAGGCGTTCCTGCGCTGGATGGCGGACGACCACTTCACGTTCATCGGCTACCGCGAGTACGCGCTGCGCGAGGACACCCTCACCGCGGTGGGCGGCAGCGGCCTCGGCATCCTGCGCGGGGACTCAGCGCACCCGACCACGACCCTCTCCGCGCAGGCGCTCACGGAGGCGCGCTCGTCGAGCCCGCTCGTGCTCAGCAAGGCGAACGCGCGCTCGAGGGTCCACCGACCCGCGTACCTCGACTACGTCGGGGTCAAGCACTTCGACGAGAGCGGCCAGGTGATCGGCGAGCGCCGGTTCATCGGCCTCTACACCTCGACCGCCTACCACGAGCCGGCCACCGACCTCCCGCTGCTGCGCGACAAGGTCGAGCGGATCCTCCACGCCGCCGGCTTTCCGCCCGACAGCCACGACGCCAAGGGGCTGCTCGACATCCTCGAGTCGCTGCCGCGGGACCTGCTGTTCCAGACCGACGAAACCGAGCTGTTCGAGATGGCGATCGGCATCCTCGGGCTCGGTGAGCGCCCGCGGGTGCGCCTGTTCGTCTCCCGTGACCGCTTCGACCGCTTCCTGTCCGCGACGCTGTGCCTGCCGCGGGAGCGGTTCACCACCGGCAACGCGCGGCGGGCGAGCCGGATCCTCGCCGAGGCGTTCGCCGGCGACCACGTCGACTGGCGCCTGCAGCGCTCGGAGTCGGTGGTGGCGCGCGTCGACTTCACGATCCACTGCGGCGCGGGCATCGGCGACGCCGACGTCGCGGCCGTCGAGGCGCAGGTCGCAGAGGCCACCCGAGACTGGGGCGACGCGCTGCGGGCGGCGCTCGTCGCCCATCACGGGGAGCGCGAGGGCCTCGAGCGCCACGCTGCGTTCGCGGACGCGTTCCCGGGCTCCTACCGCGCGCTCGTGGGGGCAGAGGGCGCCGTCGAGGACATTGAGCGGATCGGGGAGCTGCGCCGCGGCGGGCGGCCGATCATCGCCGTCTACCGCCGACCCGGGGACACCGAGCGCATGGTCCGCGCGAAGTTGTTCAGCGCCGCTCCGGTGACCCTTTCGGAGGTCGTCCCCACTTTCGAGCACATGGGGGTCGGAGTGCTCGACGAGCGCCCCTACGAGATCCGTCCCGCCGACGGCGAACCGGCCTGGGTCTACGACGTCGGCCTCAGCTGCGATCCCGCCGACCTCGAGCGGGCCGGCGAGCACTTCGCGACCGCGTTCCTCGGGGTGTGGACCGGTGAGCTCGAGGACGACCGGCTCGGCGGCCTGGTGCTGCGCGCGGGCCTGAGCGGTCGGCAGGTGACGATCCTGCGGGCAGTACTGCGCTACCTGCGCCAGGCGGCGGTCCCGTTCTCCGACGCCTACATGATCTCCACCCTGCTGTCGAGTCCGGAGATCTCTTCGCGGCTGGTCGCCCTGTTCGAGGCGCGGTTCCATCCCGACCGGGAGGCCGGGCGCGCGGCGGAGAGCGCCCGCGTCCGGGCCGAGATCGTGGAGGCGATCGACGCGGTGGCGAGCCTCGACGCCGACCGGATCCTCTCCACCGCGCTCGCGGTGATCGACGCGATGGTGCGCACCAACTACTACCGCGACGTCGCGCAGGCGCGTGGCTACCTGTCGTTCAAGCTCGATCCGACGACCCTGACGATCCTGCCGCCGCCCCGGCCACGGTTCGAGATCTTCGTCTACTCCCCGCGCGTGGAGGGGATCCACCTGCGCGGCGGCCGGGTCGCCCGTGGCGGGCTGCGCTGGTCGGACCGGCGTGAGGACTTCCGCACCGAGGTGCTCGGCCTTATGAAGGCCCAGATGGTGAAGAACGCGCTGATCGTCCCCGTTGGCTCCAAGGGCGGTTTCGTGGTGAAGCGTGCGCCGGACATCTCCGACCGCGAGGCGTACCTGCAGGAGGGGATCGCCTGCTACCGCACCTTCCTGCACGGCCTGCTCGACCTCACCGACAACTACGTTGGGGACGCGGTGCTCGCGCCCGAGCGGGTGGTGCGCTACGACGAGGACGATCCCTACCTGGTGGTCGCCGCCGACAAGGGGACCGCGCGCTTCTCCGACATCGCCAACGCGGTCTCCGAGGAGTACGGATTCTGGCTGGGCGACGCGTTCGCCTCCGGCGGCTCGCACGGCTACGACCACAAGGCGATGGGCATCACCGCGCGCGGCACCTGGGAGTCGGTGAAGCGCCACTTCCGGGAGCTCGGCGTCAACGTCGCCGCCGAGGACTTCACGGTGGTGGGGATCGGCGACATGTCCGGCGACGTGTTCGGCAACGGGATGCTGCGCTCATCCCACATCCGGCTGCTCGCCGCGTTCAACCACGCCCACATCTTCATCGACCCTGATCCCGACCCGGCGGCCGGGTACGCGGAGCGCCGGCGGCTGTTCGAGCTGCCGCGCTCGTCCTGGAGCGACTACGACCTCGCGGCCATCTCCGAGGGCGGGGGCGTGTACCCGCGGAGCGCGAAGTCGATCGAGCTCTCCGCGGCGGCCGGCGCGGCACTCGGGGTCGCCAAGACGCGGTGCTCGCCCAACGAGCTCGTCTCGGCGATCCTCCGCGCCCCGGCCGACCTGCTCTACAACGGCGGCGTCGGCACCTACGTGAAGGCGAGCGCGGAGACCCATCCCGAGGTCGGCGATCGCGCCAACGACGCGGTCCGGGTCGCTGGCGCGCAGCTGCGCTGCCGCGTCGTCGCCGAGGGCGGGAACCTGGGGCTCACCCAGCGGGGACGGATCGAATACGCCCTGCGCGGCGGGCCGGAGGGTGGAGGCGGACGGATCAACACCGACGCGATCGACAACGTCGCCGGGGTCAACTGCTCCGACCACGAGGTGAACATCAAGATCCTGCTCGGTGATCTCATCGCCCACGGGCAGCTCGCGGCCGAGCAGCGCGACGCCGTCCTCGAGTCGATGACCGACGCGGTTGCCGAGGAGGTCCTCTACGGCAGTTACACCCAGACCCAGGCGCTGTCGCTGTCGCTGCGCCAGGCCACCACGATGCGCGATGTCCACGTCCGCCTGCTGCGTTGGCTCGAGTCCCACGCCGGCCTCGATCGTGAGATCGAGATGCTCCCCTCCGAGGAGGCGCTCGCCGAGCGTCGCGCCGAGCGCCGGGGGCTCGTCTCGCCGGAGCTCGCGGTGCTCATCGCGTACGTGAAGCTCGCTCTCTACGAGCAGCTCCTCGACTCCGACCTGCCGGAGGACCCGTACCTTTTCGGCGACCTCGAGCGCTACTTCCCGGCGCCGCTGGGCACCGGCTCGGCGTCGGCGGACCGCGCGCCGGCGGGGACCGAGGGCGCGGAGCGCTACACCGACGAGATCCGGGAGCACCGGCTGCGGCGGGAGCTGATCGCGACGATCGTCGCGGGCCAGCTGGTCGACCGCGGCGGTTCGACGTTCGCCTTCCGCCTGCACGAGGAGATGGGGATCACCGCGCCCCAGCTCGCGCGGGGGTTCGCGGTCGCGCGCGAGGTGTTCGAGATGCGGGACTTCTGGGATGCGATCGAGGACCTCGACAACCGCATCGAGGCCGGGACCCAGATGTCGATGCTGCTCGACGGGCGCCGGCTGGTCGAGCGCGCGACGCGGTGGCTCGGGCGCGCCCGCGCACGTACCGAGATCGACGTCACCCAGACCGCCCACCACTACGAGGCGGGCGTCCACGAGCTCTACGCGGCGCTGCCCGAGGCGCTCACCACGCACGATCGCGAGGTGTACGACGCCCGCTTCACCGAGCTCACCGAGGCGGGCGTCGTCCCTGAGCTCGCGCGCCGGGTCGCCGCGATGCCGGCGCTGCTGTCGGTGTTCGACATCGTCGAGGACGCGGCGCTGTGCGGAGTGGAGCAGTCGCTGGTCACCGAGGTGTACTTCGGGCTCGGGGAGCGGCTGTCGCTCGACTGGCTGCGCGACCGGGTGCTCGAGCTGCCGCGCTCCGATCGCTGGCAGGCGCTCGCCCGCTCGGCGCTGCGCGACGACCTCTACGAGCTGCACCGCGGGCTCACCCGCGAGGTGGTCCTGGGTGCCGAGGGTCGTGGGGGCGCGGCGGCGCTGGAGGCATGGCTCTCCCGGTCCGGCGACGCGGTGGCGCGGGCGCTCGGGGTGCTCGGTGACGTCCGCGCCTCAGAGAGCTTCGACACGACAACGCTCCCGGTCGTGGTGCGCGAGCTGAAGAACCTCGCCTCCGAAGCCGGCGCCCTGTCCTGAGCGACGGCGCCCGGGGACAACGCGCGGGTCGCGGTCGGGCGGCTACTCTCGACCCTTCATGACCGATGTGAGCACCACCGTCACCGAGCTGCCGCAGTCCCGCGTGCGCGTGGAAGCCGAAGTCGCCTCCGCCGAGGTGGAGCGCCGGCTGGCGCAGGCCGCGCGCAAGCTCGGCTCCGAGCTGCGGATCCCCGGCTTCCGCAAGGGCAAGGTTCCCCCGCCGGTCGTCCTGCGCCGGCTCGGTCGCGAGGCGGTGCTTGACGAGGCGCTGCGCTCGGCGCTCGGCAGCTGGTACGTCGACGCGCTCGAGAGCGCCAAGGTCTCGCCGATCGGCGATCCCGACATCAACGTCGGCGACCTCCCCGCCCAGGGCCAGCCGCTGCAGTTCTCGATCGAGATCGGCGTGCGCCCGACCGCCATCCTCGGGGAGTATCAGAACCTCGAGGTGGGACGGCGCGAGCCGACGGTCGAGGAGTCCGCGGTGGACGAGCAGATCGAGGCGATGCGCGACCGGCTTGCGACCCTCGACACCGTGGAGCGCCCCGCCCAGGACGGCGACCACCTCGTCGCCGACTACGTCGGCACGCTGGACGGCGAGCCGTTCGAGGGGGGCAGCGCCCGCGATCAGCTGATCGAGCTCGGCTCCGGCCGGCTCATCCCCGGCTTCGAGGAGCAGCTGCAGGGCGCCACCGCCGGGGAGGAGCGGACGATCACCGTCACCTTCCCTGAGGATTACCCGAACGAGCTCGGGGGCCAGGAGGCGACCTTCGAGATCCGGGTGCACGAGGTGAAGGCCAAGAACCTGCCGGAGCTCGAGGACGACTTCGCCGCTGAGGCCTCGGACTTCGACACCGTCGCGGCGCTGCGCGAGGACCTCCAGGCCAAGCTCCGGGAGGCCGACGAGCACCGCATCGAGCACGAGTTCGAGGCCGCGGTGCTGCAGGCCGCCAGCGACAACGCGACGATCGAGCTGCCCGACGCGCTCGTCCACGCACGCGCCCACGAGATGATCGAGCAGACGCTCAGCTCGCTGGGTCGCCAGGGGATCACCAAGGAGATGTACCTGCAGATCTCGGGCAAGAGCGAGCACGAGCTCGCCGACGAGGCCGAGCCCGAGGCCGCCCAGGCCCTACGCCGCGAGGCGGTGCTCGCCGCGCTGGTCGCCGCCGAGTCGATCGAGCCGACCGACGAGGAGCTCGTGGAGGCGCTGCGTCCCGCCGCCGAGCGCGACGGCTCAGACCCCGTCGAGGTGGTCGCCACCCTGCGCGCCAACGACCGCATCGACCAGCTGCGCGACGACGTCGCCGCCCGCCAGGCGCTCGAGCGCCTGGTCGCGTCGGCGACCCCGATCAGCGTCGCGGACGCCGAGGCCCGGGACGCCGCCGCCGAGGCTCGCGACGCTCTGTGGACCCCGGAGAAGGAGTCCGCGGAGTCGAGCTCGAGCGAGCTCTGGACGCCCGGCAGCTGAGCGTTTCCGGGGCTCCTCGGCGGGCTCTCCGCGTTGCTACAGTCGGCAGGATTCCGGCGCAGGACGACAAAGAAGCGAGAACATGAGTCCACTGGTACCGATGGTCGTCGAACAGACCTCCCGCGGGGAGCGCGCGTTCGACATCTACAGCCGCTTGCTCAACGAGCGGATCGTTTTCCTGGGGACGCCGGTGGACGACCAGATCGCCAACCTCATCGTGGCGCAGCTGCTGCACCTCGAGTCCGAGGATCCCGACAAGGACATCTCGATCTACATCAACTCGCCGGGTGGCTCGGTGTACGCGGGCCTCGCGATCTACGACACGATGAACTTCATCAAGCCGGACGTGTCGACGATCTGCGTTGGCATCGCGATGTCGATGGGCGCGCTGCTGCTCGCCGGTGGCGCGGCGGGCAAGCGGATGGCCCTGCCCAACGCGAAGATCCTCATCCACCAGGTGAGCTCGAGCTTCCAGGGTCAGGCGACCGATATCGAGATCCACGCCCGTGAGGTCATCGACCTGCGAGGGCGCCTAGACGAGATCATCGCCGGGCACACCGGCCAGGACATCGCGAAGGTCAAGAAGGACACCGAGCGTGACTACTTCATGTCGGCGGACGAGGCCAAGGACTACGGCGTCATCGATCGTGTGATCTCGGAGCACTAGGGCTAAAGGGCCCGGGGCGCTTCGGCCGATCACGTATTCGGGCGAGTTCACACGAGGAGACCATGGCACGACCGACAGACTCCAACGAGCAGCTTCTCTGCAGCTTCTGCGGCAAGTCCCAGCGTCAGGTGAAGAAGCTGATCGCCGGGCCGGGCGTGTACATCTGCGACGAGTGCATCGATCTCTGCAACGAGATCATCGACGAGGAGCTCACCGCCCCGCCGTCGTTCGATATCGAGAACCTGCCCAAGCCGCGTGAGATCTACGACGTGCTCGGCGAGTACGTGGTCGGCCAGGAGCAGGCCAAACGCTCGCTGTCAGTGGCCGTTTACAACCACTACAAGCGCGTGCAGATGATGCAGTCCGACGAGCACGACATCGAGCTGCAGAAGTCGAACATCCTGCTGCTGGGGCCGACCGGATGCGGCAAGACGCTGCTCGCGCAGACGCTGGCGAAGATCCTGAACGTCCCGTTCGCGATCGCCGACGCCACCGCTTTGACGGAAGCGGGCTACGTCGGCGAGGACGTCGAGAACATCCTGCTGAAGCTGATCCAGGCCGCCGACTACGACGTGAAAAAGGCCGAGACCGGAATCATCTACATCGACGAGGTCGACAAGATCGCCCGCAAGGCCGACAACCCGTCGATCACCCGGGACGTGTCGGGTGAGGGGGTGCAGCAGGCGTTGCTGAAGATCCTGGAGGGGACGACGGCCAGCGTGCCGCCTCAGGGCGGGCGCAAGCACCCCCATCAGGAGTTCCTGTCGATCGACACCACCAACGTGCTGTTCATCTGCGGGGGCGCGTTCGCGAACCTCGACCAGGTGATCGAGCGGCGGATCGGCCACCAGGGCGTCGGCTTCGGCGCCGAGATCATCACCAAGCAGCAGCGCGACACCGGCAAGACGTTCGAGCGCTGCCTGCCCGAGGACCTCATCCAGTACGGCCTGATCCCCGAGTTCATCGGCCGCCTGCCGGTGATGTCGGCAATCCACCAGCTCGGTCGCGAGGAGCTCATGCAGATCCTCACCGAGCCCCGCAACGCGCTCGTCCGCCAGTTCCAGCGCTTCTTCCAGTTCGACGGGATCGAGCTCGTGTTCGCCGACGAGGCGCTGTCGAGCGTCGCCGACAAGGCGCTCGAGCGCGAGACCGGCGCCCGCGGCCTGCGCTCGATCATCGAGGAGACCCTGCTCGAGGTCCAGTTCGAACTGCCCTCCCGGCGCGACGTGCAGAAGTGCGTCGTCACCCGGGACACGATCGAGAAGGGCACCTCGCCCACACTGGTGACCGTCGCCGCCGCCGAAGAGCCCGACGAGGAAGCCGCCGCCTAGCGGTAATTGGCACGAAGTTGTGACTTCGGGGCGTCGCTGAGGTGAGACGCTCCGGCTCGTGCGCAGCGATCCGGCCTCCGAGAACGATGCTGGGAAGGTTGTTCGACCTAGGCTCGAACAAGGTTCCCCGCGGCCGGTAGGGGACCGTTGCCCGGGCGGCGCTGGGAAGGTTGTTCGACCTGAGCCCGAACAAGGTTCCCCGCGGTGGCGGGAGATGGCGGCGCTCAGCCGCCGGCAGGACGGCGTGCTCGAGATCCTTCAGCTGCGTTCCCTCGGGTTCAGCGATGATCGGGTCGCGCTGCTCGTCGCCCAGGGGCGGCTCCGGCACGAGCATCGTGGGGTGTACCTCGACGCGCTGGTCAAGCCGACGACCCGCGCCGGCCTGCTCGCCGCACTGCTTGCGCTCGGCGACGGCGCCTACCTCAGTCGCCGGACGGCGCTCGCGCTCTACGGCGTGCGGCCGCAGAACCTGCGGGCGACCGAGGTGACGCTCGTCGCCAACCACACGCCCCGTCATCTGGGCATCGTCGTCCACCGCACGACGGTCGAGCCGCTCGCGGACGAGCTCCGCACCCGCGACGGCCTGCGCGTCAGCTCACCGGCGCTCGCCCTCGTCGAGGTCGCCGGCCGCGAGACCAACGGCGAGCTGGATCGGCTGGTCGCCGAGCTCGACCGGCGGCGGGCGCTCGACCTCGCCGCCATCGACGCGGCGACCGACCGCCGCCGCGGGCTGCGGGGGATCTCCCGGCTCCAGGCGGCCGTTGCCCGGTACCGACCTTCCGACGCGGCTGACCTCTCCGGCTTTGAGCGCGCTCTCGCCGCGTGGCTGGCCGAGCATCCCGAGATCCCGGAGCCGCAGCGCAACGTGAAGCTCGGCCCGTGGGAGCTTGACTTCTTCTGGCCGGCCCAGCGACTCGTCGTGGAGACCGACGGCGACCGCTACCACCGCACTCCCGCGGAGACCGAGCGCGACCGGGTCAAGGACGCGTGGCTGCAGCGCCGCGGGCTACGGATCCTGCGGGTTACCGAGTTCCGTTTCGCCCACGATCGTGCCGGAATCCTGGGCGACATCGTCGGGCTGATGAGGGTCGCGTGAGCGCTCCGGGGAGCAGGATGACTCCTACACTCACTCCCTTCATGAGCGAGCTGCAGGACAGAACCCGTTACGACCCCTCCGAGGTCGAGCCCCGGATCGCCGAGGCCTGGCTGCGCTCGGGGATCTTCCACCCCGAGCCCACCGGCACGCCGCAGGAGAACTACTCGATCGCGATCCCGCCGCCGAACGTCACCGGGGTGCTGCACCTCGGCCACGCGCTCAACGGCTCGATCCAGGACACCCTGGTCCGCCACGCACGAATGACGGGCCCGCCCACCCGCAGCACGAAGTGGATCCTCGGCACCGATCACGCCGGCATCGCCACCCAGACGCTCGTCGAGCGCCGGCTCGTGGAGGAGGGGTCCGCGCGCACGCAGATCGGCCGCAAGCGGTTCGTGGAGCGGGTGTGGGAGTGGCGCGAGCAGTACGGCGGGACGATGATCTCCCAGCTCAAACGCCTGGGGGCGAGCGCGGACTACGACACCGAGCGCTTCACCCTCGACGATGCCTACGCCCGAGCGGTGATCAAGGTGTTCGTCGCCCTGTACGAGAAGGGCTACATCTACCGCGACCGCTACATGGTCAACTGGGACCCGGGCTCGGGCTCGGCCATCTCCGACCTCGAGGTCGAATCCAAGCACGTCACCGACACCCTCTATTACGTCGACTATCCGCTGTCGGGCGGCTCGGGCGCGATCACGGTGGCCACCGTGCGCCCGGAGACGATGCTCGCCGACTCGGCGATCGCCGTGCATCCGGAGGACGAGCGCTACCGCCGGCTGATCGGAGAGACGGCGATCCTCCCGCTCGTGGGGCGCAAGCTGAGGATCATCGCCGACGACTACGTGAAGCCCGACTTCGGCACCGGGGCGCTGAAGATCACCCCCGCGCACGACCCCAACGACTTCGAGATCGGGCGCCGGCACAGCCTTCCCCAGCCGTCGGTGATCGGCGAGGACGGGCGGATCACCGACGAGGCGCCGGAGGAGTTCCGGGGCCTCACCGTCGCCGAGGCTCAGCGGGAGATCGTCGCCCGCCTCGACGGCGAGGGGCTGATCGCCCGCCAGGAGCCCTTCGAGCACGAGGTCCCGTTCTCCCAGCGCTCCGGGGAGCGGATCGAGCCGCTCATCTCGCTGCAGTGGTTCATGCGCATGGACGAGCTCGCCGCCCCCGCGATCGAGGTGGTGAAGAACGGCACCGTGCGCTTTCACCCACCGAGCTCCACCAAGATCTACCTCGACTGGATGGAGAACATCCGGCCGTGGTGCATCTCCCGCCAGCTGTGGTGGGGCCACCAGCTGCCGGTGTGGTACCGCGACCTCGAGACCTACGTGGGGACCGAGCCGCCGCGCGGCGAGGGCTGGACCCGGGATCCTGACGTGCTCGACACGTGGTTCTCGAGTGCTCTGTGGCCGTTCGCGACGCTCGGCTGGCCGGAGCCGACCTCGGAGCTGCAGGCGTTCTATCCCACCGACGCGCTGGTCACCGCGCGAGAGATCATCAACCTGTGGGTGGCGCGGATGATCATGATGGGCATCGAGTTCACCGGCGAGGTCCCGTTCACCGACGTCGACATCACGTCGGTCATCCAGGCGCCCGACGGCCGGCGGATGTCCAAGTCGCTGGGCACCGGCGTCGACCCGATGGACCTCATCGAGGGCGGCCCGCGGCCCCCGGTGTTCGCCGCCGATGCCGACACGGAGCCCGGCGAGTTCCCCGCCTACGGTGCCGACGCCCTGCGCTGGGGCCTGCTGGCGATGTCGAGCGGACAGGACGTGCGCTTCGCCGAGGACAAGGTCGCCCAGGGCCAGCAGCTCGCCAACAAGCTGTGGAACGCGTCGCGGTTGGTCCTGCTGAGCGTCGATCCGCACGCGCAAGCGGCGGTGCGCCCCGCGCGGATCGAGGATCGCTGGATCCTGTCGCGTCTGGAGCGCACCCGGCTCACCCTGAACGAGCAAATCGACGGGTTCGACCTGCCCCACGCCGCGCTCGCGCTCTACGACTTCGTGTACGGCGAGCTGTGCGACTGGTACCTCGAGCTGGTCAAGCCGCGGCTGCGCACCGGTGAGGACGCCGTGCAGCGGACGCTGCTGCACCTGCTTACCGAGACGATCTCGCTCGCCCACCCGATGATCCCGTTCGTCACCGAGGAGATCTGGTCCTTCGTGCCCGGCGCCGAGGGGCTGCTCGCCGCGCGGCGCGCGGGAGACGCACCCGTGGGGGAGATCGACGAGGTGGCCGAGGCGGCGCTGCAACGGGCGATCGAGGCGGTGCAGTCGCTGCGCAGCTGGCGCAACTCGGCCGCCGTGGCGCCCGGCGCGCAGCTGCAGGCGCGCCTGCGCGCCGCCGGCTATGACGAGACCTCGGCGGACGTGGCGCGCCTCGCCCGCGTGAGCTTTCAGAGCGCCGCCGACGCCAACGGCGCGCCGGCCGCCGCCGCGGTGCCCGTGCCCGGCGGCGTCATCGACATCCTGCCCGGGGGCGAGCTGGACCTCGGCGCCGCCGAGCGTCGCCGCGCGCAGGAGCAGGTGCGGCTCCAGTCCGAGATCGCCCGTGCGGAGGGCAAGCTCGCCAATCAGGGTTTCGTCGCCAAGGCACCGGCCGACGTCGTGCAGGCCGAGCGCGACAAGCTCGCGCGCCTGCGGGCCGAACTCAAGGCGCTGTGAGCCGGCCGTGACGATGACCGAGGCGCAGGCCGAACGCTATCTACTCTCGCTCGAGCTGTTCGGGATGCGCTTCGGTCTCGAACGGATGCGCCGGCTGATGACGGTGCTCGGTCACCCCGAGCGGACGTTTCACTCGATCCACGTCGTGGGGACCAACGGTAAGTCCTCGACGACGCGGATGATCGACGCGATCCTGCGTGAGCACGGCCTGCGCACCGGCGCCTACCTGTCTCCGCACCTCGTCTCCTTCGGCGAGCGGATCCGGATCGAGGACCGGGATCTCAGCTCCGAGCGGTTCGGCGCCGCAGTCGACCGCGCGCGTCGGGCCGCCCAGACGGTCGACCGCACCGCGGCCGAGGATGACCACGTCACCCAGTTCGAGGCGCTCACCGCGGCCGCCTACGCCGAGATGGCCCGCCAGTCGGTCGAGGTGGCGGTGATCGAGGCTGGTCTCGGCGGCCGCTTCGACGCGACCAACGTGATCCCGTCGAAGGTCCAGGTGCTCACCAGCGTCGGCCTCGAGCACACCCGCTGGCTCGGGCCCACGATCCGCGACATCGCCGGCGAGAAGCTCGACGTCGTGCAGCGGTCCCACCCGTCGGCAACGCTCGTGCTCGGCGCCCGGCTGCATCCCGACGCTGTCGCGGTCGCCGAGCGGGTCGCCGCCGAGCGCGAGGCGAGGATCGTCCACGCGGGGACCGACCCCGGCGTCGCGGTCGGCGCCCCTGGCGCCTACCAGCGGCGCAACTTCGCGCTCGCGCGAGCGGCGGCGCAGGCCTACCTAGGCGAGCTCGATCCCGCCGCGGTGGCGCGCGCCGGGCGGGTGGTGCGGATCCCGGGGCGCCTCGAGCAGATCGACGCCGCGCCGCTCCCGCTCGTCGAGGGCCCCCACCACCCGGAGGGGATCCGCGCGCTCGCCGCGGCACGGCCGGTGCTCGGCGGCGACGGGGGGCGGGGCGTCGCCGTGGTGTCGATCCTCGACGACAAGGACGCCGCGTTGATGCTTACGGCGCTCAGCGCAGCCGTCGACGAGATCGTGCTCACCCATGCCCAGAACCCGCGGGCGCTCTCGCCGGGCACGCTGCTGTCGCTGTTGCGTCAGGTGCGCGGAAGCGCGGGCCCGCCCGCCGAGATCGTCCCCGACCCGCGCCGCGCGCTCG
>CAXTTD010000018.1:0-19377 GCA_964246945.1 uncultured Solirubrobacteraceae bacterium
ACGGGGGTTTCGACGAGATGGGGGCCCGGGCGTTCGCCGCCCGCGCCCGGCGCGGGGCGGAGCGCCCCGAGGCTGTCCGCACCCCCGCGCAGCGGCTCGGCCGGCGCACCGCCGGCTGCGAGGGCACCCACGGGGTGTTCCCCCGCTGCGACCTTGCCTGCACCCCCTGCTACCACGGGGCGGAGGCCAACCGGGTGCGCATCGACGGGTCTCACACGGTCGCTGAGGTCGACCGCCAGATGGCGCTGCTGCGCGCGCAGCGCGGTCCCGGTCAGCACGCCCAGCTGATCGGCGGCGAGGTCACGCTGCTCACCCCCGAGGATCACGCCGCCGCCCTTCAGGCGATGCGGCGCCACGGGCGCAAGCCGATGAGCATGACCCACGGGGACTTCGACTACGAATACCTCGAGCGGCTCGCGGTCGGGCCCGACGGCCGGCGGCGGTTCGCGCTGCTGCGCTTCGCCGGGCATTTCGACTCGCTGATGCTCGGCCGCCGCGGTCACCCGCGACCCGCCGGTGAGGCCGAGCTCGATCCGGCTCGCCGCGCGTTCGAGGAGAAGTTCGAGCGCCTGCGCGCCGAGCACGGCGTGCGCTTCGACCTCGCGCACAACATGACGGTCACCCCCCGCAACCTCGACGAGGTCGCCCACGTCACCCGCGAGTGCCTGACCATGGGGTACGGGATGCTCTCCTTCCAGCCCGCGGCGCGGGTCGGCAATCCGCGCCGCTGGCGCGAGGACTACGCGCAGGTGACGATGGACAGCGTGTGGCGCGAGATCGAGCGTGGCGTGGGCACCCGGCTGCCGTGGCGACACCTGCAGATGGGCGACGCCCGGTGCAACCGCTCGGCCTACGGGGTCCGGTGCGGGCGACGCTGGTTTCCGCTGCTCGACGATCGCGACCCCCGGGACCTCGCGGTGCGCGACCGGTTCCTCGGCACGTTCGGAGGGATGGACTTCGATCGGCCGCCCGGACAGGTGATCGGGGCGATCGCCCGGCTGGTGATCCGCGACCCGCGGGTGATCGGAACGGCACTCGGATGGGCGCTGCGCCTTGGCCGGCGGATCGGCGTGCGCGGGCTGCGCGGCGGCCGGCCCCGGGGGATGACGTTCGTCGTGCACGCGTTCATGGACGCCGCGGTGGTCCGCCGCGCCTGGGGGGGCATCGAGGCCGGCGTCAGCGCTGAGGACCCGGAGGCGCGCGCCGCGCAGGAGCGACTGCGGGCGTGCTCCTACGCGATGGCCCACCCCGACGACGGTCGACTCGTGCCCGCGTGCGTGCAGCACGGCGTGCTCGACCAGGACGAGAACCGGCGGTTGCTCGTCCAGCTGCCCCTGGCGCCCGGGTGACCGAGGCGAGCGGCGAGGCGGCGACGCCCGCCGCGCGGGTGGCCGCGAGCGTCGCCAGCGACGATCCGCACCGCTCGCTGCGCGGCGACAGCGTGCGCTTCGCGCGCACGGTCGCCCTGTCGGTCGGCATCCAGGGTCCGACCGCCGGCGTCATCGTGGGACCGGCGATTCTCGCCGGGATCGTCGGCGGAGCGGGGGCGCTCAGCGATCTGCTCGCGCTGGTGGCGATGTCGTTCGTCGCCTACGCGTTCGTCCTGTTCTCGCGCTCGTTCAACAGCTCGAGCTCGGTCTACGCGTTCAACGGGTCGACGCTCGGCTCCCGCTACGGCTTCGTCTCGGCGTGGCTGCTGTTGCTCGTCTACGTGTCGTTCGCCGCCGCGGTGTACGCGAGCACCGCCGACATCGGCGGCGCGCTGCTCATCTCCCTGGGCATCCACGTCTGGTGGGTGTGGCTGGCGGTGATCGGCTGGGCGCTCACCATGATCTTCGCCTACCTGTCGTTCGGCCTCTCCTCGGTGGTGATCCTCGCCTGCGAGGGGGTCGCGGTCGCGTTGATCGCGGTCGTCGGGATCGTGGTGCTCGCCCGCGGGGGCGCTCACCACCACGCGTTCTCTGCGGCGCCGTTCGCGACCCACGGAATCGCCTTCAGCTTGCTCGGGCTCGGCGTGGTGAACGCCTTCGGCGGCTTTTCGGGGTTCGAGGGGGCGGCGACGCTCGGCGAGGAGTCGGTTCGCGCGGAGCGCTCGATCCCCGCGGCCGTGGCCGGGTCGCTGATCGCCTCCGCCGGCGTCTACATCGTGTTCACCTGGATCGTCGACAACGCCTACGCGAGCCCCGCGGTGCTCGCCGCCGCGCCGGCGCCGATCGTGCATCTGGCGACCGTGTACGTCGGCTCGGGGATGGGCAAGCTCGTCAACGTCGCCGGGGTGATCAGCGCGTTCGGCGCCCAGCTGGCCTGCATCAACGCCGCCAACCGGCTGCTGTTCGCGCTCGGGCGCGAACTCGGAGGCGGCGGCCGCGCCGGCGAGCTGGTCGTGCGCACAAGCCCCCGGCGGGGGTCGCCGATCGGGGCGCTCGCGGTGACCGGTACGGTGAGCCTCGTCGCGCTGCTCGCGTTCGGCTTCGAGTCGGAGGCGAACCGGGCGCTTGCCTTCATCGTCGAGTTCGGGGCCTACCTGGTGCTCGTCGTGTACCTGCTCACCGTGATCGCCGCGCTCGTCATGGTGTGGCGCCAAGGGCGACGTCCGCTGCCCCTCGCGGTGCTCGCCGTCGGCGTGGTCGTGCTCGGCTACGTCCTGCGTGACACCTTCACCCCGCTGCCCGCCGGCCCGTTCCGGTTCGTCGCCATCGCCGCGCTGGTGAGTCTGGTGGTCGGGATCGGGCTGGCGCTCGTGCCGGCGGTCGCCCGCCGCCTACGCGCCTCAGCGCTGTTGCGGGCCGCCGCGATCGAGTCCTGACCGCCCGACGAGCACGTCGCGCCCACCACCATCGAGGTCGCCGAACGGCTCGACAGTACCGCCAACGCTGCTGGGTGGGCGTGCCCGTCAGGCATCGCCGCGTCGCAGGCGAGCCGCGGCGAGCGCGATCACGACCGCGACGAAGGCGCAGAACAGTCCGAAGCCGCCCCAGGTCGACAGGTGCGGGCCGGGATCGAAGGTGCTCGTGGCGACGGTGTAGGCCGCGTTGAGCGGGAGATACGGGCTGACGTCGTTGGCGATGTTGGCCGGCAGCAGCGCGACCACGCCGGTGAGCACGAACAGGAGCAGGACGAGCGTGGCCGCCCCGGCGGCGGTGTTGCGCGTGAGCGCGCCGAGGGCGACGCTGAGCATCCCGACGACGGTGAGCACCACCGCGGTCGCGATCACCACCCGCAGCGCATGGGGCGCGGTGATCGACTTGTTGACGTGATGGACGGAGACGACCGCCTGGGTGGCGAAAAACGCGACCACGCTGGAGATGAGCATCAGCGTGAACACCACGGTGGAGAACACGACGAGCTTGGCCCACAGCAGCGGCAGCCGGCGGGGGACCGCCGTGACGCTCGAGCGGATCAGCCCGGTGGCGTACTCGCCGCTGACGGTGAGCACGCCGAGGAAGCCGATCGCGAGCTGGGCGAGGTAGTGCCCTCCGGCGGCGGCGTCGATCGCATCGAACGTCGCTCGGTCGTGAGGGGTCAACTTCGACCATTGGCTCATCTGGACCAGCGAGAAGATGACCGGGACGACGATCATGATCACCACGGCGAGCAACAGGCACCAGCGCGTCGAGCGCAGCGACCGCAGTTTCGTCCACTCCGAACGGATGACCCGCCACTGGGTGACCCCGACCGCCGGCGCGGACCGGCGCGCCACGCGGCCGTCGAGGGCGGCACTCATGCCGCCGCCTCGAGCACTGCATCGACACGGGCCGAGTCCGGGGCCGCGCGATACTCGACGCTGTCGCCGGTGAGCCGCATGTAGGCCTCCTCGAGCGTGACCCGGCGGGGGTTGAGCTCGTGCAGCACGACGCCCTGCGCCGCGGCGAGCTCGCCCACCCGAGCAGCGGGGATCCCGCGGACCTCGAGTTCATCAGGATTGTCGCAGCAGTCGACCGCCGCGCCGTCGACGCGCGCGAGGGCGTCGACCAGCTCCCGGGTCTGCGGAGAGCGCACGTGCACGGTGCCGCCCACCGACGCCTCGGCGATCATCGCCTCCACCGTGGTGTCCGCGATCAGCCGCCCCCGGCCGACGATGATCAGCCGCTCGGCGGTGAGCGCCATCTCGCTCATCAGGTGCGAGGAGAGGAGGATCGTCCGACCCTCCGCGGCCAGCCGCTTCAGCAGGGTGCGGATCCACAGGATCCCCTCGGCATCCAGGCCGTTGACCGGCTCGTCGAGGATGAGCGTGCCCGGATCGCCGAGCAGCGCGGCCGCGACCCCCAGTCGCTGGGCCATCCCCAGCGAGAACGTTCCCGCCCGTCGCCCGGCCACGTCCGCGAGGCCGACCAGTTCGAGGACCTCCGTCACGCGCCGGCCGCCGATGCCGTGCGTCTGCGCCATCGCCGTGAGGTGATCGCGGGCCGGCCGACCCGGGTGCGTGGCGCCCGCGTCCAGCAGCGCGCCGATCTCATCGAGCGGGGCGGTCATGTCCCGGTACTCCTGTCCGTTGACCCGCGCCGTGCCCGACGTCGGCGCGTCGATGCCGAGGATCATGCGTAAGGTCGTCGACTTCCCCGCGCCGTTGGGGCCCAGGAAGCCGGTGATGGCCCCGGGCAGCGCGGTGAAGCTGAGAGCGCTCACCGCCGTCTGGGCGTCGTAGCGCTTGGTGAGTGAATCGACCTCGATCATGCGGTGGGCGCTCTCCCGGCGGGCGCGCTCGAGCCGGATGCACCCAGCACGTCGACGGTCCGAGGATCTTCGTCGGTGAGGCAGCGCGCGGCATCGGTGGCCGCCCCGACCGCCGCCTCGAGGAACTCGGTGATCAACTCCATCTGCTCGCCGGTGTAGCGGCGCATCACCCTCTCGAGGGCGACGCCCAGCGGCGCGAAGAACGCGGCGGCGACGTCGAGCGCCTGCGGCTGCATCTCGAGCATGACGCGTCGCCGGTCGCGCGGATCGGGCCGCCGGACGAGGTGCCCCGCTCGCTCCAGGCGGTCGAGCAGAGCGGTCGTCGCTGACGGACTGAGGCACAGCGCCTCGGCGAGCCGAGCCGGACCGAGCGGATGATCGGCCCGCACCCCATCCGCGATCGTGGCCAGCGCGCTCAGGTCCCGCGCGTGCAGGCCGTGGGCATCGCCGAAGATCGCGGTGAGACGGCCGCACTCCTCCGCGAACCGGCGCAGCAACCACGTGAGCTGGGCGGGGTCACGCGAGCGCGAGCGGATTGCCGGGGGCACGCAGGATCACGCTAGCAGTATTTCGAAAGTCGAATAATGCAGCCGTCGTATGAGTTTCGATGCGGCCTCGGGACGATGCGACCACCACTCAACCCACCGCGGCGGCACGGAGGTTCAGCTACGCCGACCGCTCGCGCTCGGCCGCTTCGGCGAACGCGTCCTGCAGGGATTCGGATGACGCGTTCACCAGGCCCGCCGCCTCGGTGCGTCGCGGGTCCCCCGGCGAATCCCGCAGACTGATGCGGAGGATGTGGGCGGCGGCCCGACACGCGCCGTCGGCCAGCTCGGCGGCGACGATGGCCTCACCCACCACCACGTCTGACGCGCCCGCCGCGGACTCCGCGGCGAGACTCGTCAGCTGCGCGGCGCACGACGCGAGCGTCAGCGAGGTGGTGACCACCGGGAGGTCGACCGCGCCCGCATCATCGTGGCGCAGGCCGACCTCGTCGAGCGCGAGCACCCGCTCGCGCAGCGCGGAGCAGCGGGCCAACCGGGCCTCCGCGAACGCCCCCGCCTCGGCGCCGGCGGCGCGCTCGACCAGGCTTGACGCCAGGGCACACGTCAGCGCGGCGGCGCTCAGTCCTCCCGGTTGCCGGTCAGCGGCCGACAGCCGGTCGAGCACCTCGATGAGGGATAGCTGAGCGAGCGACACGGTAGACACCTTCTCCTGTGACGTCGTATACCCGTTCTGACGGGAGGCGCACGAACTGCATGCGCATACCGACACCGATCGGCGGGCCGGCGGCCGGAGGGCGGCGCGGCGCGGACGAGTTCCGAGCGCGAGAGGTCAGCTGAGCAGGCGGGTCGGGAGGGGGGTCTCCCGGGCGAGGTCACCATCTCGCCGGATCTCGTAGGCCGACGCGCCCGGCACCTCCGTGATCGCTTCGTGCAGCTCGGTGCCGCGGTAGATGAGGCCGGCGCCGTTGTCGGTGGCATACCCGTCGGGCAGGGTCCCGTCTGCCACCAGGCGGTGCATGAGCGGCCGCCGCTCGGGCTCAGCGTCATGATGGGGGCTGTTGCTGTACGGGAGGAACCCCAGCGCATTGGTGAGCGGTTGCAGGGGCAGGCCAAAGGAGTCGGTGGTCCCCCCGAGATGCCAGCAGACCGAGCCGGCGGAGACCCCCATCAGCACCGTGCCGGCCTGCCAGGCGTCGTACAGCATCCGGTCCAGACCGTGGAGCCGCCAGAGGGCCAGCAGATTCGCGGTGCTCCCACCGCTCACCCAGACGATGTCCTGTCGAGCGAGATGCGCCGCGATGTCGTCGACATTGGGCATCGGGAACAGGTTCAGGTGCGAGACCACCATGTCGAGCTTCGCGAAGGCGTGGTGCATGGGTGCCAACCACGCCGGGCTGTCACCCACAGCGGTCCCGATGATGCACAGCCTCGGCCGATCTCCCGCGCCGGCCAGCTGAGCGGCGAGCGAGTAGGCCGGCCCCGGGCGGAAATTCCACTGGTCCGGGCCGTCGGGCTGAAACCCGATGCTCGTGGCCAGGATGGTGGGCTGCGACGCGGGCATGGGAACCCCATTCTGCCCGGAGCGCGGACCCCCTGCCGTCCACCCTGAGTCGGGCCCGCAGCTGGACTACGGGTTCCCGCATTCCCCTCGACCGCGAGGCTGGCCGCGGCGAGCCGCACCGCGCTGAACCGGGCACTCGAGGGGTTGGCGATCACGATCGAGCCGATCATCGCCGCCGGCTGGGTTGCGGTCCGCGAGGCGGGTGACGGGTGGACGATCACGACTCGGGACGGCAGCTGGGCGGCCCACTCCGAAAACACGATCTTCATCACCGCGGCGCCCCGATCATCCTCACGACCCGTTGCCGGCGTCCGAGGCGGTGATGGGGTCGGCGCGGACCTCGAAGTCGGTGAGCGTGAGCGGTCCGAACGAGGTGATCAGCGCGACGTCGACGGCGTCTCGGCCGCGGCCGACCACGACTCTTCCGGTACGCGGCATGTTGTTGCGCGCGTCGAAGGTGTACCACTCGCCATCGAGGTAGGCCTCGAACCACGCCGCGAAGTCCATCGGCTCCGAGGGGGGCGGGACGTCGACATCGGGGATGTAACCGAAGACGTAGCGCGCGGGAATGTTCAGCGCCCGGCAGAAGGTGATCGCCAGATGCGCGAAGTCGCGACACACCCCCTGCCGCGCCCGGTACGCGTCGGCCGCCGTCGTCCACGGGTTCGACGCCCCGGGAGTGAACTCCAGGTACTCATGCACGTAGTCGACGATCGCCTGGACCCTGTCCCACCCGGGCGTCGATCCGCCGAACCTCTGCCAGGCCTCGTGTCCAAGCTCATCGGGCAGACAGAACCGACTCGGCATGATGAAACCCAGGACCTCATCCGGCAGCGACCCGACGGGCGTCTCAGCGGCATGCCGCGCGATGACGTCGGCCGGGCGTGCGAGCTCCACATGGGCCTCGTAGGTGATCCTCGCCGCGCCGGTGGCGAGTTGAAAGCGCTCGCAACGGTTCCCGTGGGCATCGACATAGCAGTGGTGATACGCGTCTGTGGTCCACCGCTCATCGCGGATCGACAAGGCAGGCTGCGGGCACGGTGCAACCTGCATGATTGCCACGGCCGGCTGTGTGGAGTGCACTCCGAACGTGCATCCCACCCGCAAGGCGAGCGGCGCGCGCCGATCGCCGTCCTCGTCCTCGTCCTCGGAGTGTGAGCCGACGGTCATCTCACACGAGCATCGCAGGTCCTCGTGCGCGTGCGGGCATGGCGTGTCGCGCGGGCGCAGCGAGAGCGCTGATCCCGTGGCCAGCCGGGAGGTCTCAGCTGGGTGGGGGCGGGTGCAGCTGCTGCATGAGAGCGTCCGCGACGCCCAGGATGTCGAGCTGCGCGTCGGTGCCCTCGACATCGGCGGTGTTCATGGCGGCCGAGCGGTGAGCCGGCGACGGTTGCGTGCCCCGCTGCAGGGCCAGCTCGGCGGCCGTCCGCAGGCGGCCGAGGAGGAACTCGAGCTCGTCGGCCGTGCCCTCGATCTGCCATGGCCCGTCGCCGGCGAGCTGCCCGCGAGCCCGCGCGACCAGCGCCACGTCGGGGGCCGAGGCGTCCTGGGGATCCCATGCGCGTCCGATCTGGCGATAGAGCGCGGCGGTCATCTCCAGAAAGCCGTCGAGCTCGTAGAGCAGGACGTCTCGCTCCTCGCCGCCTACCTCCAGCCGTACGTTCCTCACTCTCCGCTCCGCGCTCGCGATCAGACCGGGCGCGATCCACGCTATGCCTCGCCGACCACGCCGTCAAGCCGGCCCGGGGTCGGGTGACTCGATGATGTCGAGCGCGTCGGGTGAGAGTTCGGCGCGCAGGCCGCCGGCAGTGACGATCTCCGCGATCTCTTCTGGACACTCGGCGCCTCCGGCTTGAAGCACGAGGCGCGCGACCTCACCGCGGACGCGCTTGACCATGTGGCTGATCACGGTTCGCGTGCCGTCCGGTGCCTGCGTGAACGCACGGACGAGGAGCCGGGTGGCGTGCCGTGGCTGCCACACCGTCGCGTAGGCGCCCGAGCGGAGGTCGAGCACCAGGCCGCGGTCAGGCAACGCGGCGCGGAGCGGCTCGCGCCAGTAGGCGGCGAGTCCGCCGATGGCAGGCGGCTTGGCGCTCATCTGGAGCCGGTAGGCGGGGATCCGGTCACCGGGCCGCACGACGCCCCACAGTGCGCTGGCGATCAACACGCCCTCCCACGGGAGGTCCGCGAGGCCCAACGCGGTGAACAACACGCCGGTATAGAGCTCGGCGGCGGGGATCGCCGGAGCGCGTCGCAGGCGTGGGTCGACGGCGTTGATCAGCCGCTCGCGGGGCTCGCGCAGCCGGGTAGACGAGCGTCGAGAGGCCCACCCGGCGGCCGCGCTCGGGCGCTGCCTTGCCCTGGGAGGGGGGAAGCAGCACGAGCACGAGGATGAGACTATGCGGGCCGATGCCAGGAGGTTTTCAGTCGATCACGGTCGAAGAGCTCGACGAACTCGGGTTCGTCGCCATGGGGCAGGATGACGCCGTCGCGGTCACGGCCTGGCGCTACCCGGGCGTCTATGCGTTCTATGACTTCGTGGCCGACCCCGAGGATCACGCCGACCTGCTCGATCCACGACACCGGCAGGACGTCTACTTCGCGGCGAGGTTGCCGGCTGCCGGCCTGGTCGGGTTCGTTGAACTCATGCCCGGGGAGCCCGGCGAGGTCGAGATCGGCCTCGGCCTGCGCCCCGAATGCACGGATCGCGGTCTCGGCCTCCCGTTCGTCGAGCACGTCTGCTCCTGGGTGAGCGACCGAGTCGATCCGGGCCGGCTCGTGCTCCGGGTCGCGACGTTCAATGCCCGCGCCATCCGCGTCTACGAACGGGCCGGCTTCACGACCGAAGGGACCGAGATCAGAGACGCCTACGGAGTGAGGACGGAGTTCCTGCGGATGGGACGTACGACTCGCGCGGAACAGGCGGCGCCCGGCGCGTCGGCCGTCCTGCAATCGGCGGCTGGACGTTGGGTTCCGAGAACGGGGTCGAGGTGATCGAACACCGGAGGGGCGGCGGTTCGACTCACGACGCGATCGTCGTCGGCGGCGGCCACAACGGACTGGTCGCGGCGGCGCTGCTGGCCCGGGCCGGCCGTGACGTGCTCCTGCTCGAGCGCAACGAGTCGCCCGGGGGCGCCGCGGTCTCGATCGCGCCGTTCGCCGGCCGCGACGCTCGCCTGTCGCGTTACTCCTACCTGGTGAGCCTGTTCCCTCAGGCGCTCTTCGCCGAGCTCGGCGCGCGGGTCGAGCTGCGCACACGGCGTGTCTCGTCCTACACACCGTGGGGCGGGGCCGGGGTCCTCGTGAGCGACGACGCGGCGGCGAGCGCCGCGTCGGTGGCGCGGACGCTCGGCTCCGACGCCGCGGTCGGGGAGCTCACGGCGTTCGGCGCGGCCACCGGCCGGCTTGCCGCACGGACGTTTGGCTCGCTGACCGAGCCGCTGCGCTCGCGCGAGGCGTTCGCCGCGCTGGTCGACGACGACACCACGTGGCACGGCGTGTTCGAGACGCCGCTGTCGGGGCTGCTTGAGCACGCCTTCGGCGATGACCTGGTTCGCGGAATCGTCGCCACCGACGCCCTGATCGGAACGTTCGCGGCCCTTGACGACCCGCGCCTGATCCAGAACCGCTGCTTCCTCTACCACGTGATCGGCGGCGGCACCGGCCGCTGGGACGTTCCGGTCGGCGGGATGGGCGCGCTCATCGGGGAGCTCGCGCGAGTCGCGGTCGACGCGGGCGTCACGCTCCGTCCCGGCTCATCGGTGGAGGCGATCGACACCGACGGCCGCTGCGCCGAGGTCCGCACCGCCGACGGGCGGGCGTACCGCGCGCGCCACGTGCTCGCGGCGATCTCGCCGACCGTACTGGGCGAGCTCGCGCCCAGGGTCCTCGGCGACGGCGCGGCGGCCCTCGCCCGGCCCGAGGGCTCGCAGCTGAAGCTCAACCTGCTGCTCGCCCGACTGCCCCGGCTGCGCGATCCGCACGTGCGTTCGCAGGACGCGTTCGCGGGCACGTTCCACGTCAACGAGTCCGCCGGCCAGCTTGATGCCGCGTATCGGCAGGCCGCGAGTGGACGGATCCCCGAGCTCCCGCCGTGCGAGGCCTACTGCCACTCGCTCACCGACCCGTCGATCCTGGGGCCCGAACTTCGCGCCGCCGGTGTGCAGACGCTCACGGTGTTCGCCCTGCACATGCCGGCGCGGCTGTTCGCCACCGACCCGAGCGCGGCCAAGCGCGAGGCGGTCGACGCCACACTTCGCTCGCTCGACACGGTGCTCGCCGAGCCGATCGAGGCGTGCCTGCTCGACGACGCGCACGGCGAGCCGTGCCTCGAGGCCCGCACGCCGCTCGAGCTGGAAGCTGAACTCGCGATGCCGGGTGGCCACATCTTTCACCGCGACCTGTCGTGGCCGTTTGCCGAGGCCGACGCCGAGGTCGGGCGGTGGGGCACCGAGACCGCCGCCGCCAACGTGTGGCTGGCGGGTGCCGGCGCGCGGCGTGGCGGCGGAGTGAGCGGCATTCCCGGACACGGCGCCGCCCGCGCGGTGCTCGCCGCCGACCACGGCACGTCGGGGTAGCGACTCCATCATCGGCCCCGGCAAGACGCGTCCGGGGCCGGCGGCGGTCGGCCTGGCCGACGGGCTGACCGTCGTGGCCCGCTGATGCCCGGACGGACGCGTCATGATTGAACGTTCCACAACCCGCTCCCTGATGGAGGACGCCCCGATGCCCGACCCCGTGAACCTGACTGGCGAGATTGCGACCGCGATCGACGGCGCCGCGCTGCGAGGTCACCCGCTGGCCGTGTCGTTCGTCCGAGATGACGGAAGCCCGTCAGTGTCGTTTCGTGGCGGCACGTACGTGCGCAGCGCGACCGAGCTCGGGATCTGGGTGCGCAAGCGCGACAGCGGACTGGCCTCCGCGATCGCCGAGCGCCCCCGCGTCTCCATGGTGTTCTTCGAGATGGAGGGCCCGGGCGCGCGCTATCTGGCGATCGAGGGTCGTGCCCGGGTCGCTCCGGATCTCGATCAGGAGGTGTACGACGCGATCGTCGAGCCCGAACGTCAGCAGGATCCCGAGCGCCAGGGCGTCGCGGTCGTCATCGACGTCCAGAGCGTCACGGGCGCCGGCGAGAACGGCTTCTTCCAGCAGGCCCGCGACTGACGCGTCGCGGCGCCGATGTCGCTGCCTGGGTTGTTGCCTGCGCCTCCGTTCGCCGATCCTGAGGCGACGCGGGCTTGGGTCGGGGCCAACCTGGGCGATCTGGTGTGTGAGGGGCCCGACGCGGTCGGGTCCTCGCCGCGGTTCCGCGGTGGGCAGCAGCAGGCCGATCGAGTCCTCGCGGCGCTAAACGTCAGGGGTTACGCGGCCGCGCGCAACGCGGTGATGCCGACGTCGGCCCGTGGTGCGACCGCGGTCTCGCCGTACGTCCGGTACGGCCTGATCACTCTGCGCCAGCTCTGGGACCACGTGGCGGACGCACCCTCCCGGGACCGGGCGAAGTACCGCGACGAGCTGCTCTGGCAGGAGTACGCGCGACATCTCTACGCGCGGCTGGGCAGCGGTCTTGCTCAGCCGCTTCGCCGCGTCCCGCCGCAGCCGAGCGAACCGTGGCAGACACCGTGGCCGGTCGAGATGGCGTGCGTGCGAACCACGGTGGAGGAGCTTGAGCGCGATGGCTGGCTCGTCAACCAGACCCGGATGTGGTTGAGCTCTCAGTGGACCGTGCGGGCCGGTGGGAACTGGCGTGAGGGCGAGGCGCGCTTCTTCACTCACCTCATCGACGGTTCGCGAGCGGCGAACCGCCTGGGCTGGCAATGGGCCGTCGGGTCCGGGACGGGACGGCCGTACGGCTTCAGCCGCTGGCAGGTGCGCAAGCGCGCGCCGGGGTTGTGCCGGGGCTGTGCTCTGCGAGCCTGCTGTCCGATCGAAGACTGGCCGCAGGCACCTGCGGGTGCCCGGCCTGAGAGCGTCGACCCGCGCCTGCGGTCGGATCCGGATGTGGAGCGCTCGGCGGGACCGTCCCGGGTGGAGGCCGGCATGGAGCCCGAGTATGTGTGGCTGACCGGGGAGTCGCTCGGCGACGCCGACCCGGCGCTGGCGGCTCACCCCCAGCGACCGGCCGTCTTCGTCTTCGACGAACCGCTGCTCAGCGGCCTGCGGCTGTCGGCAAAGCGACTTGTCTTCCTCGCAGAGACGCTCGGCGACCTCGCCAGCCGCCGCGAGCTGCGGGTGTTGCGAGGTCGCCCGACCGAGCTGCTCGCGGGGGTGGACCTCGCGGTCACGTTCGCCCCGGTGCCGGGGTTCCGCCGCCGCGCCGCCCGGTTGGCGATCGCCGGGCTCTACCCGTGGCCCTGGCTCAGTCGCCCGCACGACGGCTCCGTCTCCTCCTTCTCGGCGTGGCGCAAGCGCGTGCGGGTTCGCTGACGGATCGGGGTTCGCCCCGAGGCTGCGGGACGATCGTGGAGCCAGGTTCTCGTCGCTCAGTTGCGCGGGCGCTCCCACCAGGGGTCTCCGCGCTCGCCGAGCGCGACCTTCGCCTGATGAACGCGATCACGGGCGACCCGCTCCCTCTCGGCGTCGCCCGTCCGTAGGGCCGCGCCGACCGCTCGACGGGCCGCCATCAAGTCACCGACGAGCTCCGTGCGCCGTTCGTCACTCAGTCCGGGGTCGCTGGTCCGCCAGCGACGCCCGTTGACCAGGATGTACCGACCGTCCGCAGTGCGCTCGGGCTCGCTCATGGCGCGAGCCGTACCCACATCGTCGAGCCGCGACACGAATCACGCCGACCGCTCCGCCGCTCCGCGGCCAGCTCTCGGCCGGGGAAGGGACGTTACATTGACAGGCGTCTCTTGAATTGATATCTGTACATCTATTGAGCGTCGCTCTGGAGCTGTCCCCCAAGACCAAGCGCGCTGCCGGACAGGCGTGCTGCGAGCCCGTCGTCTATCCCGACATCGACCGCGAACGGGCGACCCGGTTGGCGGAGGTCGCCAAGGCGCTCGGCGACCCGGTGCGGCTGCAGTTGATCGACGTGTTGCGCAGGCACGCCGGGAAGGCGTGCGTCTGCGAGCTGGTGCCGCTGTTTGATCTGTCTCAGCCCACCGTCTCGCATCACCTCAAGGTGCTGCGCCAAGCCGGGCTGGTTGGCTCTGCGCGTCAGGGGCTGTGGGCCTACTACTACGTGATTCCCGAGTCGCTGGCGGAGCTTGCCGGCTGGCTGACCTGACCCCATCGTCACCCTGGAGGAGCCGTGACCGTTCCCTCCGATCAGTTCGAGCTGCGCGAGGTCGTCCGCGCCCGGTACGCGGCCGCCGCGACGAGCGAGTGCTGCCGCACTGACGCCGACACCTGCTGCGCCAGCGACGTCATCACCGCTTACCAACGCGTCTGGTTCGGGCAGTCTCAGTACGCAGAGGCGGACCGCGACTCGCTGCCCGCCAATGCCGTGCTGGCCTCGCTGGGCTGCGGCAACCCGATCGCGATCGCCGAGCTGCGCGAAGGTGAGACGGTCCTCGACCTCGGTTCCGGAGGCGGGATCGACGTTCTGCTCTCCGCGAAGCGCGTCGGGCCGACCGGCCTCGTCTATGGCCTGGACATGACCGACGAGATGCTCGACCTCGCCCGCCGGAACCAGAGCGCGACGGGCGTCACCAACGTGCGCTGGCTCCGCGGGCAGATCGAGGTCATTCCCCTACTCCGTGACAGCGTCGACGTGGTCATCTCCAACTGCGTCATTAATCTCTCCGGCAATAAGCCGCAGGTTCTCCATGAGGCCGCCCGGGTGCTGAGGCCCGGCGGACGGTTGGCGGTCTCAGACGTCATCGCCGACCCCGACATGGACGACGCGACCCGCGCTGACATGGCCGCCTATACCGGCTGCATCGCGGGCGCGCTCACCCGTGAGGGGTTCGCCGATGCGCTCCGGGCCGCCGGCCTGACCGACATCACGATCACGGAGACCCACCGCGTCCACGCGGCGGCCGTCTCGGTGATCGTCCGTGCCCGCAAGCCCACTGCGCGCTGCTGCTCACCGATCGAGCCAGTGACCGCTCCGTCAAGCGGTTGAGTCGGCGAGGGCCGCGGGGGACCGCGGGGCGGTCAGCCGGCGAGGCGCCGGCGTGGCTTCCGAGCCGACGGCCGGGCGGCCTTGGCCGTGACGAGCACCCAGATCGACGACGGCGAACGCGTGAGACCAGGTGGCGGACTTACGATTCAACTCAACTCAGGGCTTATAGTCAGCGTCATGAAGGCAGTTCTCACCGTGGTCGCGGCAATCATCGCTGTGATCGTCGTGCTCAAGGTCATCGCCACGGTCAGTGTTCTCGTGCTCGCGTGCGTCCCCGCGATCATCGCGCTTGCCGGTGGGTACGCGGTCGGTCAGATCCACGGTGCGCGGAGAGCGCGTCACAAGCTCGAAGCCAAGCGCGGTGGCCAGCTTCCCGAGTAGGGCCGCTGGCGAAGCCGCGCAGCTGTCACGCAGCCCCGACGTCGCCGCGGGCGGCGGCAGATATCGTGCTCGTCATGTCGGCGAGGGCGCAGCAGGATCGTGTGGTCGTCGCGCTCGCGGCCGTTTCGTGTGGCCGGCTCTCTGGGGCTGCGACCGTTCGCGCCGGCCGCGGACAGTGCTCCGCATCGGCCGATGAGTACCGCGTGGCGGTGACTGAGCCGGGGTTGGGGTCGCGCGTGGCACGGGGTCGCGGCCGTGAGCCCAGCCCGGAAGTCGTCCTTGAGCACTGGGGTGGCGACGCCGAGATGCTCACCTTACGCTCGCCGGTGACGGGCGCGGTGGGGCTCTCCGGACCGCGTGAGCGTGCGCGTATCGCCGCTCGTACGTTCAGCTACTACGACCTCGACTCATTGCAGATCGCCTATCCGGACGGAGCTGAACTGCTCGCGGGAAAGATCGAGCTCGTTCTCTACGGCCCGCGCCGGGGCTTCCTTCGCCGGCGAGACCGCCTGTTGCGCGCCTCGGTCAGCGAGCTGCTGTAGATGCTCACCGGGCGCTCCCGCGTCAGCTCGTAGTGAAGCCCCTCATGCGGCTGTGCGGCTTTGATCCGGCGAGCACGCCCTTCCCCCGTCGGCGGTCAGCCGCCGCGACCGCCGGTCAGCGGCCTATTGACTCCACAGCCGACAACGCCATCGGGTACATCGAGTCAGGCAGGAAGCGGCGGTCCTGGTGTGAGCGGTTCGTGTTCGCGCGTCCGGTGTAGGACGGGGCGCCGTTCTCGCCACCCCAGGTCCAGTACACGCGGCCACCGCCGGCAGCAACCTGAAACGGGCCTTGGTCACTGTGGATATTCAACCAGTGTGAGTCCTCACCGCGACCGGTCAGGCGCGCGCGGCCGATCATCCCCTGTCCGAGTTCGGTCCAGAAGATATGGCCCGCCGCGACCGCGAGGCCCTGAGGACAGCTGCGCCCGTCGAGCGAGATGAACCGCTGATCGACGTGACTTCCGTCCAAATCCGCGCGACCGATCGTGCTGTCCGTGCACCGGCTGAAGTACAGATGCCTGCCATCAGACGCCAGGCCATCGGCCACGCCACCGCCCGCCTCCACTGGCAGTCTGATGAACTTGCGCTGCAGACGCGAGCCGTTCAGTGCCACCCGTCCGATCGCGTCCCGATCGTCCCAGTACACAAAGCCGCCGACCGCGACGACGCTGCCCGGGTCCGTCACGCCACTCACCAGACGACGAGCCCGCCCGCCGTCACGCGAGACGCGCATGATCGATCCTCGGTCCCGGGGCCCGCTCTGAGTGCTCCAGTACACCGATCGCCCGCCGAGGGTGATACCGAACACATTGGGGTTGCTCAAGGGAACAATCTGGGTGCTTTTCCGGTGGCCGCCTGACAGGTCAAGCTCGTCGATCGCGAAGCTCGCCGGACCGGTCTGCGTCTCGTAGAAGAGCGAGGTAGAGGCTCGCGCGGACGCGGCGCGTGCACCCGATCCGGCGTACACCAGCGCCAGTATCCCGGCGGTGGACAGCACGAGGACCACCACCGAACGGGCGGTGGGCCAGGATCGCGTCGTCCTCATGGTGGCAGTCTATGGCCGGCGGCGGTGGCGGTGGATCACGCACGACGGCGTTCGTTCATCGCCGGTCCTCGAGTTCGCCGGCGGTCGCGACCAACGGTGCCGACCACGGCCGTCGTGCGGTTCACCGTGCGCGCCGGCGCCGTCGTCGATCGAGTTGACTCCGGAGGTTCGGTGGCGAAGGTCCGGGCTTGCCTGCGGTGCGGCCACCGAGGCGAGGTCGGCCATCGGTCGTCGGCCTAAATCGATTACAGATGGCGTGGGTGATCGGGAACCGCCTACGGCCGCGGGCTATTGATTCACGACCGGTTCGGCAGCGGCATCAGATGCGCGTAGGCGCCGGAAGTGTTCCAGGATGAGCACGCTGACCAGCGCCACGTATACGCACCACAGGGAGGTGAGCTCATTCACGCGTATGAGCGCGGCGGCGATCACGCCGACCAGGCTGACGACTCCGAACCAGCGCAGGTGGCAGCGACTGGAGATCAGCGCCGGACCGCAGGTCGCGATGACGTAGAGCACGCCGATCAGCAGGTCATTCGGGGTATGCGTGACGTAGTCGATGCAGCGGGCCTGCGGTCGGGCTTGCACCGGGAAGGCGGTGACCTGCCACAGCAGGTAGGCGCCCAGCAGCAGGCCAAGGCCCACCAGCGGCCACATCCATCGTGCCCTCTGACGGTTGGGCTCCAGCAACGTGAACCCCACGGGCACCAATGCCGGCAGGACTGCGTGGGCGAACACGATGTACGTCTCCTTGGCGGTATTCCCCACCCCGGTGGAGACCTTGCCGCGCAGGCCCAGCCAGACAAACGCCTCGACGAGCTGATGGAGTCCGAAGAGCAGCGGCAGCGCGCCGACGATCAACTCGCGCCGTACACGCACGCGGCGCAACGTCTCGATCCCCACCACGGTGATCACCGCGCCCGCGAAGAAGTCGGCCTGCGGTGAGAAGCACATCGACCGCTCACCGTAACGCGACTGCGCCACGCGTCGGTAGCCCCCGGCGGTCAGCCGTCGACGAGGACATGCGGACCATCAGGGGCTCGCAGCACCACTCCAGATCCTCGGCATCAGGGCTGTCGCACGCGCCAGCGAGTGGTTCGACTGCGCGAGGCGCCACGCCTCCGCCTCTCGCGGTGCGAGCGTCAGCCGTCACCGACGATGTCGCCGATGGCGCTGGCAGCAGTCTGCGGTGCGGCAGCCGGTTTCACCCGCCCCGGTTGCCCCCTCAAGTCAGGCGGACTCGCCTCCGTCGCCGAGCGATCATCATCGCCGGGCGCTGCGTCTCGGTTCAGCAAGCGCGATCGTGACCACGTTCGGGAACTCCCGGCCTCCCGGCGCGTCGCCCGCGACGCGGGCTTGCCTGGTCGGTGGGGCGCTACCGAACGCCCGCGTCTCCGCCTCGCGCGCCGCGGACGGCGGCCGATGGAAGCGCTGCCGGGCTCGGTCGTCGGCGTAGAGAACGCCCGAACCAGTAGCGCGCGTAGTCGTGGTCGTTGTAGGCGGGGATTGGTCTCCATCCTGCCGACGAGAACAGTGCCGCTGGTTCGTCGGCGTGGGTGTCGAGCCACAGCTCGCGGTAGCCGAGCGCGTGGCCGGCATCCTCGGAGGCGGTGAGCAGTGCGCGGGCGACGCCGCGGCGGCGGCCCGCCTCGCGCACGAATAGGCGCTTGACCTCACCGACATCTTCGGTGAGCCGGCGCACGCCACAGCAGCCGACTGGGACGCCGTCGGTGAGGCGGGCGACAAGCATCGTCCCTCGCGGCGGCGTGAACTCGGAGGCGGTGAGATCACCCACCCCCCACGGCAGCTCGGCGAGCAGCCCCTGCACGATCGAGCCGTCGAACGGTTCAGGGCCGATCGAGAGTGGGGCAATCGGGGCGGTCACCCACCTATTCTGGCGCTCGCCGACGCGGCGCGACGCGGCGCCGACGCGGCGCGGACGCGAGCCGCTGCGACTGCTGGACGCCGGCGTCCTCGTCTGCGGCCGGAGAATCGCTCGCCGTCGAGAGCTGATCGCCGATTGGGAGATTCGTGAGTGCTCTCGCGCCGCGAGAGTGCCACCGAATTTGTCAATCGGGACACTAGGCTGGGGTCGAGTCGATCGAGAGGAGACAGATGCCCGTCGATCCGCGGGGTGAGGATCTCAAGCGTTACCTGGAGGAGGACCCCGGCGGTCCGGTGGTGATGCTCAACCTGCTCAGGTACCGGCCGGGGGGCGAGGAGAGCTACCGCGCCTACAGCACCGCGTTGAAGGATTATCTACCTGACATTGGGGCCGAGGTGCTCTACGTGGGTGACTGTTCCACGCCGCTGGTAGCGCCGCCGTCCTGGGATTGGGACGCGGTGCTGGTTGTCCGTTACCCGAGTCGTCGTGCGTTCAGCGAGATGGTCAGCGATCCGGCCTACCAGGCGGTCACCCATCTGCGCAGCGAGGCGCTGTCGGAGGCGGTGCTCCAAGCGACGGTCCCGTGGGCCGCCGTGGCGTGATCGAAGGCTGACCCGGCGCACGGAATCGTCGCCGAGCATCATCAAATAACGGGTCGGACCCGCAGTAGCACGCGTCCCACCGGCGCGGCTCGACTGGCCTCGTCCCCTAG
>CAXTTD010000019.1:0-14688 GCA_964246945.1 uncultured Solirubrobacteraceae bacterium
ATCGCCTTCGGGGAGAGCGGCACGACCCGCGGGCGCCCCCCTTTTGGTAGCCGCTCCTCACCGGCAGAGAGACCTCGCCGGACGAACAAGATCCGACCGTCCAGATCGACGTCATCCCATCGGAGCGTCAACACCTCACCGAGGCGAAGGCCCGTGTAGAAAAGGAGACGAAACGCGTCAGCGTCCTGGCGGTCTTCCTGCGCGCGTGCCTCAATCTCGAATGAATCCAAGAAGGCCCTGGGCTGCCGATGCTCGCCGCACTCACAGCAACCAGCGAGCGCCTCGACCTCCTCAACCTCGTAGTAGTCCAGCGCAGCCGGCGGGGGTTGGCGACGCTTGTCGGTTCGGTCGACCGGGTTCGCCGCGAGAGCGAACGCATCGTTCCTACACCCATAGGCGAACATCGAAGCGAGCACCTCGCGGTGCTTGTTGACGTTGCGCGGGGTCAACCCCTCGCGGTCGAGCGAGCGAAGGAACTGACTGACCTCCGCAGTCGTCACATCCATCGCGGGCCGATCACCGAACGCCTTCATGATCCGCCCGGCGCTCACCCCGGTACCGCGCTTGTAAGGCACCCCAGGCTCACGAATCAGGAAACGGTAATCCTTGACTGTCGACGGCTTGGCGTCCCAAACTTCCTCAAGCCAGCTCAGCCAATCTGTGGCGAGTGCCCTCACCGTCTTCTGCGCCTCTGCAACACGCGCCTTCTCGGCGAAATCTTGACGGAGGTCGCGCGCATGGCGCTCCATTGCCTCGACGGCCGCGAGATGAGCGCCGCGCTCATCAAGCCAGCCCTCCGCGACGCGGCCCCGCCGCTTGGACCACGCGCCATCGTCGCCCTGCTCCTGCCAGGCAAGGCCGAGACGCTGCTTCTTCAGCCTCCACTTTTCTTCCGGCCCAGTTCGGTAGCGCCACTGGGCATCCCAGTACGCGCGATCACGACTGCCAGCCCGGACGCGGAGTACGAGGTTTGTCTGCTCGTAACCGCTTCGCACGGCCTCCATCTTACGCTCTCAGACGGATTGGGCATCAGATTGTTGCAATTGGGCATCGGATCGTATTGGGCATCAGATTGGGCATCAAACCAGACTCCAGGCCCCGTACTAAAGCCCATTCCGTGACCGAAGGCTCTGGTATCTCGGCGCTTCAGACCTTCATCGCCTGGATCGCACCCAGGAGGTCGGGAGTTCGAGTCTCCCTAGCTCCACTGCTCGAATCGCCCGCGAATGCGGGCGATTCGCGTTTCAGGGCCAAGCCGGCCCCGCCCAGGATTTCGATTGGGTAGCAAGATTGGGTAGCAAACGGGAGTCGCCCCGCGCGGCGCAAGACCGGAGGTCACCTTGTGGGCTTCTCATTCCTCGGCTGGTCAGCATGAGGCCTGGACCGCGTCTGACTCCCCGAGCGGAAGTCGCATCAACCCGTACGCGACGACTAGACATCTGCGGCCGCCTCTGCGTTGTCGCCGACCACTCGACAGTGCCGCTTTGGAGCGGTGCCGGCTTGAAGCGGAAGTGCGCTCAGGCGCCTCCGTCTTCGTGGTTGCAGATGCGATGTCGCCGTGGTGGCCACGGCCGTTGAGGGATGCCGCAGAGCCGAGGGACGGCGGCTTACAGGGTTACGGTGGGAATGGTGTGGCTGGCGGGGAGGGGTTTTGAGAAGAGGAAGCCTTGTCCGTAGCGGCAGCCGAGGAGGCGGAGGATCTGGCGTTGGTTGGGGGTCTCGATGCCTTCGGCGACGATTTGGAGGTTCATGGCGTTGGCCATCGCGAGGATCGCTTGGATCAGCGCGGTGTCATAGCGCTGGTCTTCGATCCCGGTGACGAAGGACCGGTCGATCTTGATGATGTCGATCGGGAATCGCTTGAGATACCCAAGGGCGGAGTAGCCGGTCCCGAAGTCATCCAGCGCGATTCGGGTCCCGAGCTGGCGCAGAGCTTGGAGGTTGTCGTGTTGGATTGTGGCGTTTTCCAGTAGGACACCTTCGGTGATCTCGAGGATCAGCGCGGTCCCTGGTATGCCTGTCTGCTGCAGGATGCGGTCGACGATGTCGGCGAGGTTGGGCTGTTCGAGCTGGAGGGGTGCGAGGTTGACGGTGAGCTCGAGGTTCGGCGCGCCCGTCGTTCTCCAGTGGGCAAGTTGAGTGCAGGCCTGTTGGAGGATCCATTCCCCGATCAGGATGATGTCGGCGGTCGCTTCGGCGGCGGGAATGAACTCGACGGGGCTGACCGCCCCGAGCTCGGGATGGTGCCACCGGGCGAGGGTCTCATAGGCGTGTACTCGGCCGGTCTCGAGGTCCACGATGGGCTGAAAGACGGCGCTGATCTCTCCGCGGCTGAGGGCACCGCGCAGGGCATCGCGCAGCCGCAGTCCGGTGGCGGCCTGCTCACCCCACCCGTCCTGGGCGATCCGGGTGCGGCTGTGATGGCGTTTGGCTTGGCGCATCGCATTGGCGGCTTCGCTGATCAGATCCGCCGCACGGGCATCGTTGCGAGCGATGGCGATCCCGATCGTGGCCGACACCGACAGCCGCCGCTCGCCGATCCGCAGCGGGTCGGCTGAGAACGCCGCCCGGATACGCCCGGCGAGCGCGAGCGCTTCGCGTTCGTCGGCGACGTCGCCGGCGAGGATGGTGAACATGTCACCGCGCAGGCGCCCCAGCACGTCCGCGGCGCGCAGCGACCCAGCCAACCGTTCTCCGGCGGCGATGAGGACCGCGTCGGCCTGATCGGTTCCCAGGGCTTGGTTGATTTGGGTGAAGTCATCCAGTCCCGCGCACATCACCACCAGCCGGCCAGATCCACCGCGCCGTCGCAGATGCTGCTCAGCGTGAGCGACCAGCAACGATCGGTTCGGCAAGCCGGTCAGCCGGTCATACAAGCCCTCGCGGGCGACGGTCGCGCGAAGATCGAGCAGCTCGGTGACGGTGCCCGCCAGATCCTGAAGCATCGCCAGCTCGGCCTCTGCCCAATCCCGTGGCTGGCTGTCGATCGCGCAGAACGCTCCGACCGCGTTACCGTTATCGAGGATCAATGGGATCCCGGCGTAGGCGATCACCCCGAGATCACGGATCGCGAGATTCCCGTCGACCCGTGGATCCTTGCGCGCATCGCTGATCACCAACGGCCGCCGTGTCGCGACGGCGTGCTGACAGAACGAATGGCTCAGCGGCGTCTGCCGGGCGTGCGCCCACGGATCCCCGAGACCCTGTTGGCTCAGGAAAAACTGCCGATCGGCATCCACCAACGACACCAGAGACACCGGAACCCCCAGCGCCGCGGTCGCCAGCCGGGTCAAACGATCAAACGACTCCTCCACCGTGGCGTCCAACAACCCGAGATCCCGCAAGGCCGTCAATCGCGCGCCATCCCGAATCACTTCCAGATTGTCCTGCCCATCCGGTGCTGCGGTCCCTTTCATCAGGATCATATGGGAGCTGTCGGACACGAGTCACCAATCCTTGAGCGGCTTAGGGGGCCTGACGACAGACGTCTGATCTCCCCGGGGCACGGCCGCCTTCTTCCCCGCGACGGTCGGCGCTGAGGGCGACGGCAGCCGAACGTCTTTCCCCCGACTGTCGGGTCGTATCGGCAGTGGTTTGGCGGGCGAGTCGGATCGCGGAGGCAACCGATGACGCGTCGCCGAGGGCGTTTCGGAGAGCGAGCAGCTGAGCCACGGGGTAGCACGGCGGGTTCGCCGAGCTCACTCGCGCTGGAAATCCGAATTGGTCCTCCCAGATACGGATGGTCGCGACGCCCACGTCGAGTAGCTGTGCCGCGGCGTGCTCGGGCAGCGGCTGGGCCTCGGCGAGGACCGGTCGGCGGGGCGCTTGTCGGGTCCACCGGTCAGTCGGGTCGTGTTGGTTGCTGAACGACATGACCATCTCCAATCTCGGCGTACTCCGCTCCACCCGGGTGGCCAGGCCTGTCGTCGCAAACCGCGCTATCGGGCTCCGGCCTCGGCAGTGCCGCGTCCGGGCGTCTTTGCTAGATCTATGTACACGGTGTGCCGCTTTCCTAAACAGAGCGTTGAGCAGCGCGACGCTTGTAGATCAGGCCCGCATGCCACGACGCGCTGCCATGAGAGCCAGAGCTGTCGGCGACCGGCATCGAGAGGAGATTGCGGTCTCGACGCGCACGCCGTTGGTGCTCCACGTGCGAGCGCCCGACGTCGCAGCTGCGGGTGCAAACGCGCCGGACCGCAGCATCGTCATGGACACCAGCGACGGGGAGCCAGACCTCCGCTAGGGGGCGCTGGAGGCCGAGGCGATCAACGACGCCAACGGCTGGCTGTTGGGCCGAGCCGTCTTCTCGCTCAACGAGACCCGAAACCGTTACCGGCCGCCTTAGGGTCCGCCAGCGAGCCCTGTTGGTGCAGTCCGGCGATCAGCTGGCCGATATGCGGTGCGTGACTCCTGAGCGAATTACGCGCCGACACGGGCTGCAGATCGTCCTTGCGTTCGTGGGCAACGTGATCCCGGTCGTGATTGCGTGTCTGGCGGACTGGTCTTCACATCGTGCGGTGTTCTTCCTTGGCGCGGCCGGAACGTGTCTGGTGCCGTTGCTGGTCACCGGTCTGCCGAGTGCGGGGCCGGGGCTGCGCCGGGCCGCGGCGCTGGCGGGTTTGGTTCCGTTGACGATGATGCAGGCCTACTCCGGAGGCGCCGCCTCCGGCTACGCGGTGCTGATGATGATGGCCATGGTGTGGTTCGGTCTTCAGGCCGGAGACCGAGATGTGATCGCGATGATCGCTGTGCTGGGAGCGTGCGCCTATCTCCCAATGATCCTGTTTGGCGCTCCCGCGTTTCCGGTCCACTGGGCCAACGCCACGCTGCTGCTACTCGTCGGTGCGACCGTTGCCGGCGCGCTGAGGCTAATGACCCGGGAGACGACATCGCTAACTGAACAGCTACGCAGAGACGCCGCCACCGATCCGCTGACCGGGCTGCTAAATCGACGCGGCTGGGAGCCCGCCGCCACGGCCGCACTGGCCCTGGCCCGCCGCCAGCAGCGGCCGGTGAGCGCCGCAGTCTTTGATCTCGACGCCTTCAAACAACTCAACGACCAGTTCGGCCACGAGACCGGAGACACCGTTCTGCGACGGACCGCGGAGGAGCTGCGATCCGCGCTGCGCGGCGGGGACATCGTTGCCCGGTCAGGAGGCGATGAGTTCCTGGCCCTCCTGGTCGACACCACCGCCGAGACTGCAGCCACGGCCATCGCGCGCCTGATCACCGGTCACGACGGACTCTCGGCTGGAGTCGCCGCCTGGGACTTCCAGGAACCACTTGAGGACCTGTTGCGCCGCGCGGACCTGGCCCTCTACGAGGCCAAGGGTGCCGGAGGACACCGCGTCAAGACCGCACCAACGTCACTGGACCAAGCCTGGTTGACGGCGAGCTGACGACAGCAAGCCGCGTTGGGCCCCAAACCAACGAGCTGCCACGTCGGGCGGACCGCAGACTGGAGCGAGCCCTGGACCGGAAGGCTGGACTGGGTCGAGTCGCGAGGATCTTCCGGTGGGCAGGGAGCGACCTTGGGCTTCAGCCGAGGCCGACGGCTGGGTCTGCGGGCTTCTGTGGGCGGGAATAGAGAAAGCCCTGGCCGTTGCCGCAGCCGAACAGCCGCAGGAGCTAGCGCTGCCCGCGGGTCTCAATGCCCTCAGCAGCGATCTCGAGGCCCATGCTCCGGGCTTTGACCCCGAGAAACGACGCCCCCGTGCTTGCTGACGGAACCAGCCCACTGCCACTAGCTGTGAGCACACGTCGGGGCGCGCAGCACCGTCGGGGCCGCTCGCTGCTCAGAACCCGGCCGTCCGCTGCGCCTTCGATCGTTCCGCTGGTCTCCTGTGGTGCTAGGCGCGCCTTTTCTCCGGTTCAAATGGAGCAGTAAATGAACAGCGCACTGATGGTCACGGAGCATTCTGCGCTCGGACACTCCTGGCGCCGCGTGGGCCTCAGAGTGTGTTGAAGCAGCCGTAGACGATGAACAGGGGATTGGTCGTCGTCGCCCCGGAATGCGTGGTCATCGTTTGCCCGCCGATGAAATTCGGCGGCGATTGGGCCTTGTAGCAGCCGTCGGAGGTGACCGAGACGTCGTACTCGACGTTGGTGCGCTGGAAGGGAACCGATTTGGGTTGGGGCAGGTAGACGTAGACGTCGCACGTCCAGTCACCCGGCCCGCGCGAGACGGTGCCACGCCGGATGCAGTAGGGACGAACAAGCAGGCGCGCCGTCGCCGGGGGGTTGCGTCCGATGAAGCGCTGTTGGAGCACGCTCGCATTAGAGAAGGTGCTCGCTACGGCGCTCTGGACCCGGCTGCGGGTGACGCCGACAGGGCCGAGGTTGGTCGCGAGCGCGAGCACCGCGACGGCAAGCGCGACCCCGATCGCGACCCGGGTCGGTGCCCTCCAGCCCGAGGTCCGCACGGCCGCTGCGCCGGTGAGGAAGTCCCGGCGGCACAGGATTAACCAGGCGGCAAGGATCGTCGCCGCCCCCCAGAGCAGTCCCGTGGCAAGCGTCACCGCGAGCGGTCCGAGGAACACGTGGGCTGTGAACAGACCGAACAGGTTGGTGAAGGTCGCCCCGGCGAGCAGCAGATGGACCCAGACCCCCCGACCGATCAGGTTGAGCAGGAGCGTCGCCAGCGCGGCGACGAGCGGCCCCACGACGCCGACGATGCCGTTACGGCTGGCGACCGAGAAGAGGATGGCCAGTCCGGTGAAGCTCAGCGCGGGCACGAGACACAGCAGCCATGCGACGACCGTCAGCACCAGCGCGTGACCTGCGGAGATCTGCCCGCCGCTGAGGTCGACGAACGGGTGGGCCCCGACGAAGACAATCCCGGCCGCGAGGCTGGCGGCTGCGGCGAGCGTCACGAGTCCGGTGACGGCGGTCGCCGCCGCGAGCACCTTGGCGATGAATAGGTCACCAAGCGAGCAGGAGCGGGTGAGGATCGTCTTCCAGGTGTTGTGACGGTCCTCACCGGCGAACATGTCACCGGCGACAAGACCGGCGATGATCGGAACCCCCCAATTGCCGGCGAAGCTGAGCACGACGAGCGAGACGGCGAACCCCGACGCGTGCACATAGACGCCGAAGATGGCATCTGAGGGGGTGCCGCTCTGTATGCGCAGCAGCGCAGCGAATGCGAACGGTCCGACGATGACGAGCACAAGCATCAGCCGCAGCACCGCCTGCGCGCCAAGCTTCTGCAACTCGCTGCGATACGCCCGCCAGACCCGCTGATCAAGCGTCGCCGCCGACGGTCCCGACTCGCGGGGAGCGGCTCCGACGGTCGCGGTTCCCGTGCTCACGGGCTTGCCTCGGCGAAGATGCGCTCGGCGAGATCCTGGGGGTCGAGATCCCCGACCCGCTCATCCTCGCTGAGCGCGAAGAACATCGACTCCAGCGGGCTGACGAGCAGCTCTAGGCGACGCACCGCGACTCGCTCGCGGGCGAGTGCGAGGACGAGGACGTCGAGGTCGTAGTCGGCGACGGTCACCGTCAACGGCCCGCGGGACGCCCGCCCGGCACGGACCCCGGGATGCTCGGCGGCGATGGAGAGCGCCCGCTCGTCGTCACTGGTGACAAACGCATAGGCAGACGCGGGAGCCGCGGCAACTAGCGCATCCGCTGAGCCGTCCCAGACGACCCGCCCGGCGCGCATGACCGTATAGGCATCGCAGATGCGCTCAAGCTCGCCGATCTGGTGGCTTGAGAGCAGCACGGCCACCCCGTCAGCGGCGAGCTCGCGCACGAGCCCGGCGACCGAGCGCGCCCCTGCCGGGTCCAGGCCGCTCGTCGGCTCGTCGAGCAACAGCACCCGCGGCCTGCGCAGCAGCGCCGCCGCGATGCCCAGACGCTGGCGCATCCCGGTCGAGTAGCCACTAACCCGATCGTCGGCGCGCGCGAGCAGCTCGACGCGGTTGAGCACCGCGTCGATCCGTGAGCGCTCGGGATCGCCGTCGTCCAGCCGGGCGAGCAGCGTCAGGTTCGCGGCGCCACTGAGGTAGGGGTAGAACGTCGGATCCTCGATGAACCCGCCGACATGATCGAGGGCCGCGGAGCCCGGTCCGCTGAGCCGGCGGCCGAGCAACTCCACCTCGCCGGCATCGGGAGCGATCAGCCCGAACAGCAGGCGCAGCAGGGTCGTCTTGCCGGCGCCGTTGGCACCGAGCAACCCGTGCACCCGGCCTGCGGGAATGTGCAGGTCGACGTCGTCGACGGCCACCGTCGACGCAAAGCGCTTGACCAGCCCGCTTGCGCAAATTGCGTCCACGCCGGCAGCATACGTCTGACTTCCCCGTGCTGTGGCGACTCCCGAGGTGTGGACACACGACGGTCACATCTGAATTGAAGAGAACCGTAAGCTCGTTTCACCGCGCCGGTTCAGGCGACGCTCAATCCCGGAGGTAAAGAAGTGCGCTCACAGGGAAGCCGCCGCGCCGGCCTTCGGACCCGCGCCCTCGTTTTTCTTCTGGCCGCGGGCCTGACTGTGGTCGTCGCCGTCGGCGCGGCCATCGCCGCGGTCGCCGGCGCCGGACCGTTTGCGGGCACGCACAAGGTCGGCCAGACGGTCGACAGCGCCACGCTGCTTCCCTCCAACCAGTGGGTCACCCCGCTGGGCACTCGGATCCTTGACAAGAACGCGCGCCTGCTCACGAGCACGCTGAGCCCGAGCGGCCAATTCGTCGCCGCGCTGGGCTGGAACGACTTTCAGGGCTATCTGACGATCATCGACGTGAAGACCCGAAAGATCGTTCAGCAGACCGCGCTCGCAAGCCCCGACGCGAAGAGCCCGACCGACGAGACGGTCGGTCCTGACGGGCCACTGTTCGCCGCCGACGGCACGACGCTGTGGGTTCCGCAGTCGACCTACCTCGACCGTTTCACCGTCAACCCGGCGACCGGGAGGGCGACGGAGACGGGCTCGATCACGCTCTGCGGCAACGGCGATCCCACCTCGACGGCTTGCAACGCCGATAGCGAGAGCGGCGCCGCCAACGGCTCCGAGCTGCCCGCCGGGATGGCGCTCTCAGCCGACGGCTCGATGCTCTACGTCGCGCTCAACGGCGCCAACGAGCTCGCCGAGATCAGCACCGCCGCCAACACGGTCGTCAAGACGATAAAGGTCGGCAACGCGCCGCGTCAGGTCGTGCTCGCCGACAACGGGACCGTCGCCTATGTCTCCAACGAGGGTGGCTACCCGGCCAAGCCCGGGCAATACACGAACCTGTCCGACGGGACGCCGATCGTCTCCAACAAGGTGACCGGTGCCGCCTCGACCGGCACCGTCTCCGTCGTCAACCTCACCACCGGCCGCGAAGAGAAGGAGATCCGGGTCGGTTTGCAGCCGACCGCGATGTACCGGGACGGCAACGCGCTGATCGTCGCCAACTCCAACGACGACAGCCTCTCGGTCATCGACATGAGGACGAACAAGGTGTCCCAGACCGTGAACACCAATCCGGTTCCGGGCGCGACCGTCGGCAGCTACGCCAACGCGATCACGATGCCCAACCCATCCCACGTGCTCGTCTCGATCGGGCGCGACAACGCGATCGCAGAATACGGCTGGCACGGTCTCGACCACTCGATGACCTACGAGGGCCTGCTGCCGACCGACTGGTATCCGGTGCAGGTCCAGCCCGACCCGGCGCTCGGCAGGAACGCGATCGTGGTCACCAACGACAAGGGGATCGGTGCCCGCGGGCCAGAGTCGACCCTCAGCCACGGCCCGGACACCACCAACAAGAAGGTGACCGGCCACAACACCTATGACGACACCGGCAGCGTCACCGTCTTCACCCTGCCGACCGCCGCCCAGCTGGGGCGCGACACCACGCGCGTCTTCACTGACAACGCCTGGGATCAGATCAAGCCGGTTAACCAGGGCAAGTACGACACCGTTCCGTCGGTCATCCCCCGCAAGATCGGCGAGCCCTCTCCGATCAAGCACGTCGTCGTCATCGTCAAGGAGAACCGCACCTACGACCAGGTGCTCGGTGACCTCGGCGAGGGCAACGGCGATCCGGCGGACGCGGAGTTCGGCAGGAACATCACCCCGAACCTGCACGCGCTCGCCGAGCGCTTTGGCGACTTCGACAACTTCTACGACGAGGGCACGCTGTCGGCCGACGGCCACAACTGGATCGTGCAGGCCGAGGCCAACGACTACAACGAGAAGGAGTTCGGCGCCTTCTACCGGTCCTACCCATCCCAGGGTGGGGACGCGCTCGCCTACCAGCGCGATGGCTTCCTGTGGAACGCCGCCGAGAAGGCAGGCAAGAGCGTGCAGGACTTCGGCGAGTACGCCCACGACCCCTACGCGGATCCGCCGCCGGACTGGGACAAGTGGTACCGGGACTCGCTCATCCTCCAGGGCAAGGCCAAGGGCACGCTTCCGGTACCGACCCACAAGTACCGGACGCGCAGCGACATCCCATCGCTCAACAAGATCCTCGATCCATGGTTCCCCAACTTCCACCTCAACATCCCCGACCAGTACCGCGTCGACATGTGGGAGCCGATCTTCAAGCGTCAGGAGCAGACCGGCAAGATGCCGAACCTCACGTTCATGTGGCTGATGACCGACCACACTGCGGGCATCGGCACCGGTGATCCTTACCCGGTCGCCGAGGAGGCCGACAACGACCTCGCGGTCGGCCGGGTGGTCGACCAGATTTCCCACAGCCGCTTCTGGAAGTCGACGGCGATATTTGTGCTCGAGGACGATCCTCAGAACGGCGTCGACCATGTCGACGGCCACCGGTCGGTGCTGTGGACGGTGAGCCCCTACTCGACGACCGGCGTGCATGACACCTACTACTCGCAGATCAACGTCGTCCGCACCGTCGAGCAGATCCTCGGCATCACGCCGATGAACCAGGAGGACCACTCGGTCGCGCCGATGTATTCCGCGTTCACCGACAAGCCGGACTTCGCACCCTACAACACGATCAAGAACAAGATCCCGCTCACCCTCGGCGCCCCGGGCTATGCCAAGACGATCAAGAGCGGACCCGAGAAGGGCCTCGGCTCGGTGCCCAAGTCGATGCGAAAGGTCTATGACGCCTGGGTGCGCTGGAGCAGGCGCCAGCCGTTCAACGGTGCCCACGCCCGTCCCGACGCCGAGGTCCCCGCGATGCTCAACCGGCTGGACTGGTACTCGGCCCACAACTGGACGGTCGCCTACCCCGGCGACGCCAAGATCTACATGCCCGACCGCGTGCCGGGCCGCAACCTGCCGGCCGCCTTCATCGGCAACTGATCGCGGAACCGCGACACCGGCGCTCCATGGTCGGCAGCGCGATCCCGGCCTAGCCGGCCCCCCGCTGCGCGTGGCGTCCGCTCCACGACGCAAATCCTCTACCTAAACGACAGGACGCGGCCGCGGAGGAGATGCGCGGCGCTGTGCAAGCTGACGAAGCGATCGAGTTATTCTCACCGCTTTTTGGGGTCTCCTGACGTTTCCGTGGGTATTTCACCGCGGTAGCGGCGGGCAGAGCCCGGCGAGTTTGAGCATGGCGAGCGCGATCAGGGGTTGAGGTGAGTGGAACCCGAACGCGCGGCGGGCGATGAGGCGGATCTGGGTGTTGATCTGCTCGACCCGAGCGTTGGAGAGGCCGTGCTGGATCGCGGCCAGGATGCCCGCTCGTTGCTCGTGGATGGTGCGGGCGAGCTTGACGAACGACGGCAACCGGCATCGCCGGGCCCACTGAAGCCAGCCGTCCAGAAGCCGCTCGGCCTGGTCGGGCTCGGACCGGTAGATCTGCCGCAGCTGCTCCTTGAGCAGGTAGGCGCGGTAGAGCCGCGCGTTGGTCTGCTGGATCATCCATCCAGAGCTTCGCGGCCTGGCGGTCGGTGAGGTTCTCCGGGTTCTTCCAGACCGCGAAGCGGGCGCCTTTGAGCTCGCGCGCGAGTGTGAGATTCCTAGAGCGCCGCGCCTCGTTCCAGACCTCGCGGCGTACCTGATCAAGCGCGGCGGTGGCGAGCATCACCACGTGAAACGGGTCCACGCACCGCTCGGCTTGGGGCGCGCGCTCAGCGATTGGTCCGCTGATCCAGCCGGCCATGTCGGCACTGATCAACTCCAGCGCTTGGCAGCGCTCCTCGCCGAGTGCGTCGAAGAACGCGTGCACGGTCCGGCTGTCGCGACCGGGGGCGGCCCACACCAGCCGACCGGTGTGATGGTCGACCACCACGGTCAGGTATCGCTGCCCCTTGCGGTGGCTGATCTCATCGATCCCGATCCGCCTCAGCCCGTCGAGCAGGTCGACCTTCGCTCGCTGCTCTGAGGCGACGCGCTCAAGGATCTGCCCGACGCTGCGCCACGCGACACGCATCAGCTCAGCGACCGCAGAGCTCGACGTGTTGACCGCCAGCCAGCTGACCTGGTCCGTCAAAGCTACGGGTGAACCGGCTGCCGTGCCGAGCCCACGGCACTGCCGCCACCACGACCCCGTGACGCCGGCAGCTGACCCGCGGCGCATCAGCCTCCACCCAGCAGAACACCGTCGCGAGATCCAACGCCCGCCAACGACGACGTCCATCTCCAGCGTCATAACGGCCGCACCGCCGCCGGCACACCCCGCAACGATCCCGCTCCCGAAACCCCGGCCGAACCGCGACGACCACCTCGCCCTCGCTGCCCAACATCACGTTCTCGATAACCACCCCGCGCAGCCCAAGCAGCCGCGCCCATACCCTGAAACCGCGCACGTCGCATCGCCTCCTGAGGAATCCAGCCCTGAAGAAGCCGGAAACCCCAAGCAGCGCGCGGCGTGCGCCCTTACCTCACCCGTTCACCACACCCACGGGAACGGCAGGAGCGCCGCTTTTTGCCGGCTATCGAGGCGACGACGCTCATCCCAGGAATCGCTGAAACGGCTGCCGCGTCGTCTCGGTGTCTAACGGAAGGAATGGAGGGTTGGTCTGCGCTCAGGGGGTGGTGTGTCGCTGGAGGCACCGCTATTGGGGCGTGAGGGTGTTGCTACACGATGGGTCCGAGGTCTGGCTGCTGATGGTGACAAGTCGCAACATCACAGAAGGCGCCAGGTGTCGCTCCTGTGTCGGGCAGGCCGCGGCCCGAGGCTTCCGCGGGCGTGGTTGCGGTGAGTCGTGGAGGGTTATAGGCATCATTCGATGCGGTCTGGGGCTTTGGGATGAGTCTTTCTGATCTTCAGCAGCAGAGGTTGCGGGCGCTGGGCTTGGCGAATGCGGTGCGGTCTGATCGGGCGCGGCTGAAGCGTGAGATCGGGGATGGGGCGGTCTCGGTCGTCGAGGTGTTGCGCGATCCTCCGCCGGAGGCTGAGGGGTGCTCGTTGGGGGAGTCATTCATAAGCCAGCGGCGGTGGGGTCGTCGGCGGTGCTTGAGCTTTCTGGTGCGCCACCAGCTCAGCGAGCGCAAGCTCGTTGCGGAACTTACCGCGCGCCAGCGCGAGCTCGTGGCTGAGGAGCTCGTCTCGCCTGCTTGAACTATCTCGGCTTCGGGGCGGGTTGCATTGCTGTTGGACGCGGGAGGCCAGGCCGGTGGCTAGCGTCGTTCCCGGATACGACGAGAGGAGCCATGGTGGCCTATAGCTTTGAGGCGCAGGAGCGTGTGCGCAACGGGATTGTGCGCTGTGCTGGTGAGCAGTTGGATCGCGCGGTCAGCGAGCTGAGCGAGCGCATTGCCGAGGATCCGGTGGAGGCGGTGCATGCGGCGCGTAAGGCGGTCAAGAAGGAGCGGTCGTTGTTGCGGCTGGCGCGCGGGTCAATGTCGGTCAAGCAGCGCCGGCGCGAGAACGCGGCGCTGCGCGCCGCGGCTAGGGGCCTGTCGGCGGCGCGGGACGCTGAGGCGATGATCGGCACCCTCGATGAATTGTCTGGGCGGTACGCAGGGCAGGTGCCTGAGAGCACCTTTGACGGGATTCGCCAGCAACTGACGTCCCGCCGCGATCAGCAGCGCGGGGAATTGGTCAGCTCGGCGCTGGGCGCCCGGGCCGTGGGAGAGCTCGGCGCGGTCCGAGTGCGCGTCGATGACTGGAAGCTTCGAAAGGATGGTTGGAAGGCGGTCGAGTCCGGACTATGGCGTTCGTACGCGGATGGTCACAAGGCATTCAGTCGTGCTCAGTCGCGACGATCGGCGGACGATCTGCATGCCTGGCGCAAGCGGGTCAAGGATCTGTGGTATCAGCAGCGCCTCCTCGCTGCGACCGCTGGCCCGGTGCTGGCCGGTCAGGTCAAGGATGCCCACCGGTTGGCTGACCTGCTGGGTGATGATCACGACCTCACAGTGCTGCGCCGGGTGCTGACCGGGCAGGTGCACGCACCGGTCGACGCGTACGCGGTCGTCGGACTGATCGACCATCGTCGTCGCGAGCTGCAGACCGAGGCGTTGTACGTCGGTGCGCGCGTGTATGCCGAGAAGCCTGCTGCGTTCATGCGGCGGATGCGGCGGCTGTGGAAGGCGGGCCGCGATCAGGCTCGGGCGGCGCGTGTGCAACGTCCGGTGGAGCTGGCCGAGGCGACGCGCGGGCCGTATCCGAGTGAGCGCTGGACCTGAAGGGATCATGGGGGTTCACGATTGTTTGACATGACGGGCACGGTCTGGCAACGACATCGCCATTGGTCTGATCGAAGATGATCTCTTGCCGGCTTCAAAGGGCCGGATTGGGGCACGAGCCTCGCCGGACGCCTCCTCCCCTCCTC
>CAXTTD010000019.1:14698-18249 GCA_964246945.1 uncultured Solirubrobacteraceae bacterium
TATGAGCTCTGGCGGGCTACAACGCGCGGGCTGGGGCCCCGCGCCGCGCCGCCCCCCCCCCCCCCCCCCCCGCGGGCGCCCGGCGTGGGAGCCTCCGAGCCGGGCGGATGAGTTGAGAAGGACAGCCGGTCAGGGCCGGTCGGCGGACAGGAGGTCTGGGCGGGGCGGGAGCGCGCGTAGGATCTCCAGCTCGAAGCGCAGCTGGCGGACGAGGGGATGCTCTGGGGTGATCTGTTCGAGCATCGTCAGGCTGGCGAGGTAGTGCTGAAGCTTGTCCTGTCCGGAGGGGTTGTCTGGGTCAAGGACGTTCTCGCCGCGCGTGGCGCGGCTGCGGAGCTCTCGGACCTTCGCGACCTTGTCTGCGGCGTACACGGCTGTGCGTCCGAGCCGAAGGCAGCGATCTGCTGACGGAGCGCGGCTTTGCGCTGCTGGAAGTCCCCGATTGTCGGGTCTTCGGTCATAGCGGCGACGATCTCAGCGATCTCGGCGCCGAAGCCCGCGCGGATGTCCGGTGGGGTGGTTGTGGTGTCTTCGATCGTGTCGTGCAGAATGCCGGCGGCGACGAGGTGCTCGCCATGGCCGGTGTTGTGCAGCAGCGCGGCAACCTCGAGAGGATGCACGATGAACGGCGCGGCGTCAGACTCACGGCGCTGTTGGTGGTGCGCATCCCGGGCGAACAGGCTCGGTCGCGTTACTGACCGCCGCCTGGGCTCCTGGGCGTTCGGCCGGCTCGCTGACCGGTATGGAAGCAAGAGCGTGTATGGCTGGGAGATGCTGGTCCTGGCCGCCGGCCCGATCGCGCCAGCGTTCTCGCCGACATCGCTCGTCTGCGGGGTTGGTGAAGATCTGCTCGGTCGGCGCGTGCTCGACGACCTCACCGTCGAGCATGAACACGGTCGAATCCGCGACGCGTCCGGCCTGCTGCATGTTGTGGGTGACGATCACGATCGTGTACCGCGCCTTGAGCTCGTCGATGAGCTCCTCGATGCGCAGCGTCGCGATCGGATCGAGCGCCGAGCACGGCTCGTCCATGAGGATCACCTCGGGCTCGACAGCGATCGTGCGCGCGATGCACAGCCGCTGCTGCTGGCCGCCGGAGAGCCCCACGCCGGGGGCACCGAGCCGCTCGCGGACCTCCGACCACAGCCCGACCGCGCGCAGCGAGCGATCGACACGCTCACGCATCTGCTCCCCACGGATCCCGCCGAGCTTGAGGCCGGCGGCGACGTTGTCGCGGATCGACATCGTCGGGAACGGGTTGGGCTTCTGGAACACCATCCCGATCTGGCGCCGGACCATGGTCACGTCAACCCGCGACCCGTACACGTCCTCGTCGTCGAGCTTCACCGACCCCTCGGCCCGCGCCCGCGGGATCTCCTCGTGCATGCGGTTGATGCAACGCAGCAGCGTCGACTTGCCGCACCCCGACGGACCAATGATCGCCGTCACCTCGTTGGGCGGAAACTCAAGATCCACGCCCTTCACGGCGACGCGGTCCCCGTAGAACGCGCGCAGGCCCTCCAGGGTGACCCGGGCACCCTGAGCCGGCGCGAGCCGCTCGCGATCCCCGCCCTCGGCGCGGGCAAGCTCATCGGGACTCGCCACTGGGTCTCCCGGGGCGGTGTCGAGGTCGGATTCCATGGTGCGAGTGTCGCGTCCTTTCAGGTGGCTCGGGTGACGACCTAGAGAGAGCGGCCGGTCGCTAGCCACGGAGCTTACGGCGACTGCGCTCGTTAAAGGTGCGCGCGACGACGCTCACCACGAGCACGAACAGGATGAGCACGAGCGCCGCCGCCCACGCCTGGGCGTGATCCCCGGGACTCGCCGACTCCGACAGGGTGAAGATGGTCACCGGGATGTTGGGCAGCGCCTGCGCCGGACTGGTGGAGATCCCGAGGTTGGAGAAGATGGAGCTCGTGAACAACAGCGGCGCGGTCTCCCCGGCAACGCGGGCCACCCCGAGCACCGCACCGGTGACGAGGCCGCCGCGGGCGGTCGGGAGCACGATCCGGAGTACGATCCGCCAGCGCCGCAGGCCGAGCGCGAGCCCCGCCTCGTGCAGGGAGTCCGGCACCAGCGCGAGCACCTCCTGCGCGGAGCGGGCGACGATCGGCAGCTCGACGATCGCGAGCGCGATCGCCCCCGCCCAGCCGCTCTGGGTGTGCCCGATGACGAGCAGGCCGTAGATGAAGATGCCGATGACGATCGTCGGCACCCCGTTGAGTAGGTCGAGCGCGAAGCGAATCGTGGTCGCCACCCGCGCAGGAGCGAACTCGGTGGTGTAGACAGCGACGAGGATCGCGATCGGGATCGAGATCGCGGAGGCGATCGCGATGAGGATCCCCGACCCCACGATCGAGTTGGCGATCCCGCCGCTCACTTTGCCGAACAGCGACGCCGTCGGGTTGGGATCCTTGACCAGGAAGTCAGGGTTGATCGCCGGCGCGGCCTTGATCACAACCGAAACGACGACCAGCGCGAGCACCGCGATCGCAATCGCCGCGGCGAGCGTCGAGAGGGCCTCCATCAGCCGGTTGACCGCCCGCCGGCGGCCGTAGCCGGGTCCGCCGCGCAGGCGCGACGGGGTCCCGGCGAGCGAGCCCGAGGGCATCAGACGCGCCCCGCGATTGCCGAACGGCGCACGATCAGCCGCGCCCCAAGGTTGACCACGATGGCGACGACGAGCAGGATCCCCGCGAGGTAGAGCAGCGAGGACTGGCCGAGGCCGGGGTTCGCGCTCTGATAGCTGTTGGCGATCCACGAGGCGAGGGTGCCACCGGACTGAAATAGCGAGGCCTTGATCTGGCTCGCGTTGCCGATCACCTGGGTGACGGCGATCGCCTCGCCGAGCGCCCGGCCGAGGCCGAGGATGACAGCGCCGACGATTCCCGGTCGGGCGATCGGCAGCACCGTCATGCGGATCATCTCCCAGCGCGTGGCGCCGAGCGCGTACGCGGATTCCTTGAGGTCGTTCGGCGTCGCGGTGAACACCTCACGAATAATCGTGGTGACGATCGGCAGCGCCATGATGGTGAGGATGAACGCCGCGTTGAGCATCGTGTAACCCGACGTGGTGGAGCCCGCGAACAGCGGGATCCACGACAGGAACGAATGCAGGAACGGCTCGAGGTGGTGGGAGAGGAACGGCGCCAGGATGATGATCCCCCACAGGCCGAGGATGACGCTCGGAATCGCCGCCAGCAGCTCAACGAGGATCGCCACCGGCCGCCGGATGAACTCCGGGGCGAGCTCGGTGAGATAGATCGCGATGAAGACCGCCGTCGGCGTGGCGATGATCAGCGCGATCAGCGAGCTCACGAACGTGCCGTAGATGAGCGCGGCCGCGCCGTAATGGTTGGTGACCGGGTTCCACGCGGTGCTGGTGAGAAACCCGAGCCCGAACGTCGAGATTGCCGAGGAGGCGTGGTCGAAGACCGTCTCGACGATCCAGATGAGCAGACCCACCGAGACGATGCCGGCGGGCGCCCCCCCGGCGCGGGCCGCCCCCGCCCCCCGCCCGGCCCACACCCACCACCCCCCCCCCCCCCCCC